>DASSXA010000018.1:0-3730 GCA_035704315.1 Gaiellaceae bacterium | reverse complement strand
CGGCTACGATTTCTCGCCGTGCAGCGCTACCACGTGACCACGTTCGGCTGTCAGATGAACGCTCACGACTCCGAGCGCATCAAGGGCATGCTCGAGGAGCTCGGCCTGGGGGAGACACAGTCGCAGGAAGAGGCCGACGTGCTCGTCTTCAACACCTGCACGATCCGCGAGAAGCCCGACCAGCGCTTCGCGGCGCACCTGGCGCAGGCGCGAGCCTTGAAGGTGCGAGAGCCGGAGAAGGTGATCGCGGTCGGTGGCTGCTATGCGGAAGCGCAACGCGAGCGGCTTTTCTCGCTCTATCCGTTTGTCGACGTCGCCTTCGGGCCGGGATCGATCCCGCACCTCGGCGAGTGGCTCGGCGCCGGTGGCATCGGCGTCCCGCGCGGCCGGTTCGGCCTCGAGGAACGGTCATTCGCCGGTCGCCTGCCGATGCACCGCGAGCGCCGCTTCCAGGCCTGGGTCCAGGTCTCGATGGGCTGCAACTCCAAGTGCGCGTACTGCATCGTCCCGTCCGTCCGCGGCCGCGAGCAGAGCCGCCGGCCCGGTGAGGTCGTCGCGGAGGTGACGAAGCTCGCGCAGGAGGGCGTGCGCGAGTTCACGCTGCTGGGCCAGAACGTGAACTCGTACGGGCGCGATCTGCTTCCCGACGTGCGGACAGACTTCGGCGAGCTGCTGCGCGCCGTTGATGCCGTCGAAGGCGTCGCCCGAATCCGTTTCACTAGCCCGCATCCGAAGGACTTCCGAGCACCGGTGATCGCGGCCATGGCCGAGTGCGCGTCGGTCTGCGAGCACACACATCTCCCGCTCCAGTCCGGCTCGAGCCGGATCCTGAAGGCCATGCGGCGGACGTACAGCCGCGAGCGCTTCGTCCGCCTGGCGAATGAGCTGCGCGCCGCGATTCCGGACCTGGCGTTGAGCACGGACCTCATCGTCGGTTTCCCGGGCGAGACCGAGGAGGATTTCCAGGAGACGCTCGAGGCGGTGGAGGAGGTCGGATTCGACAGCGCGTTCACGTTCGTCTTCTCGCCGCGCCGCGGGACCGAGGCGGCGGCGATGGCGGACCAGGTCTCCGAAGAGGTCAAGCGCGAGCGGATCGAGCACCTGGTCGACGCGGTCCAGCGCGTCGCGGCCGAGCGCAACGACCGCCGCGTCGGTCGGGTCGAGGAAGTGCTCGTCGAAGGGCCGAGCCGCACGGACCCAGCCTTGCTGCGTGGTCGCACGAGGCGCAATACAACCGTCAACTTCACCGGAGCGGCGTCGCCGGGCGAGCTGGTCGACGTCGCCATCGAAGCCGCGACCTCGACCACGCTCCGCGGCTCCCAACGCTCGTCGATTGCTGCATAGCCGCGATCTCGTCTGGGACGGCGTCCTCAACGTCCGCGATCTCGGCGGGCATCCCACGGAGGACGGTCGAGAGACCCAGTTTGGTCGCATCGTGCGCGCTGACAACATTCGGCGCCTGAGCGACGAGGGCTGGAAGGCGCTCGTCCGCTACGGCGTGCGCACGATCGTCGACCTCCGCACGGAGGACGAGCTCGCGGCAGACGCGCCGGCCGAGCTGCCGGTCGAGGTCTTGCATGCGCCGTTCATGGTCGACGCTCCGGAGATCTTCGCGGCGGCCGAGGCGGCGAGTTCCAGGGCGACGGACGTCGCCGAGGCGACGCGCGAGGTCTACCTCATCTTCCTCGAGGGGTTCCGACCCAACGTCGCCAACGTCATCCGCACCATCGCGGAGGCGCCGGAGGGAGCGGTGCTCGTCCACTGCGCGGGCGGCAAGGACCGAACCGGGTTGACCGTTGCCTTCCTGCTGCGGATGGCCGGGGTGGGGCTCGAGGACATCGCCGCCGACTATGCGCTCAGCGAAGAGCGGCTACGCCCGCGCCACGAGCGGTGGTACGCCGAGGCGGCGGACGAGGCCGAGCTCGAGCGGCTGCGCCGGATCACCGCGACGCCGGCGGCGGCGATGGTGGGCGTCTTGCAGGAGCTCGAGCGGCGGTACGGTAGCGTCGAGGGATTCCTCCGCTCCGGGCCCGCGCCGGAGGACATCGGCGAGCGCGTCCGGGCGCGCCTCCTCGACTGAGCGTTGGCCGGGCGCGTGATCGCGATCTTCGGGCCCACGGCGTCCGGTAAGACCGCCGTCGCCGAAGCGCTGGCCGATCGGATCCCCGCGCGGCTGATCTCTGCCGACGCGATGCAGGTCTACCGCAGCGTCCCGATTCTCACGAACCAGTCCGAAAGGCCGACGGAGCTCGTGGCGATCTGGGAGCTCGAACACGAGGCCTCGGTCGGGGAATACGCGGAGCTGGCGCATGACGCGATCGACGGCGCGCTCACCGAGGGTCTGACTCCGATCGTCGTCGGCGGGACGGGCCTTTACCTGCGAGCCGCTCTGGCCGAGCTCGACCTTCCTCCGGCGCCGAAGCCGGGCGCCCGCGAGCGCTGGGACCGGGCCTATGACGAGCTCGGCCGCGACGCGGCTCATGAGCTTCTGGGCGAGCGCGATCCCGAGGCTGCAGCACGCATTCATCCGAACGATCGGCGGCGTGTGGTGCGGGCGCTCGAGCTGGCAGAGATCGGCTCATCGCTCGCTGCACGCGGCGACCGGTTGTGGACGGAAGACACGCGCCACCCGACGACCATCATCGGCCTCGAGGTTCCGATGGACGTGCTCGAGCATCGGATCGAGCAGCGCACGCGGGCGATGTTCGAGCGCGGGGCGGAAGCCGAAGCGCGCAGAGCGCTGGCCGGCCGCATCTCGCCGACCGCACGCGCGATCCACGGTCTCCAAGAGCTCGCCGAGCTGCCACGGGAGGAGGCGCTCTCGGCTCTGGTTCTTCGGACACGGCGCTACGCCGCCTACCAGCGCAAGTGGATGCGACGCATTCCGGGCCTTGTTAGCCTGAACGCCGATCGCCCTCCGGGCGAGGTGGCCGATGCGATTCTCGAAGTGGCACGGGCTGGGCAACGACTATCTGCTGGTCCAGCGCGCAGATCTGGACGCGCCGCTGACGCCTGAGCAGGTTCGCCGGCTTTGTGACTACCACTTCGGCGTGGGCTCCGACGGCGTGCTCGAGATCGTGTCGGCAAACGGTGACCGGGCGGAGCTCGTGATCTGGAACCCAGACGGTTCGACCGCCGAGCTTTCCGGCAACGGCACCCGAATCGCCGCCCGCTGGCTGGCCCGCCGCAACGGCGCCGAAACGGTGCGCCTCCAGGTCGGGCCACGCCAGGTCGTTGCCCGGATGCGCGACGGGCTCCAGGTCGAGATGGACATGGGCAATGTCGAGGTCGGCGAGACGGAGACCCTCACCGTCGACGGCGGGTCGGTCGAGTTGACGACGGCGTCGGTAGGAAATCCGCATGCGGTGGTGCGCATCGAGCCCGACCGGGAGGCACTCCTGCGCCTCGGGCCGCTGATCGAAAATCACGAGCGCTTTCCGCAGCGGACGAACGTCCAGCTGGCACGCGTCGACGGTCCGCACGACCTGACGGTCGCCGTCTGGGAACGCGGGGCGGGGGAGACGCTGGCGTCTGGGACGAGCGCCGTCGCCTGCGCGGCAGTCGCGGTCGCGCGTGGCTGGTGCGAGAGCCCGGTAACCGTGCACCTGGCGGGCGGCGACCTGCTCGTCGCGCTCGACGGCAACTGGAACGCCCGGCTGACCGGGCCCGCACAGGAGATCTTCACCGGCGAGACGGCGGAGGAGTTCAACTGAGACAACGCTTGCGTTGT
>DASSXA010000378.1:0-2227 GCA_035704315.1 Gaiellaceae bacterium | reverse complement strand
CCTGCAACGAAGACTCGCATCGTTTCCTCCTTTGGTCTCTTACGCAGAAGACGAGATCAAACGTCCACCTGTGACGCTGTCACGTCCGCGGCTGCTATTCCGTCTTTCGTGGTGATGGAGAGATCCGAGGAGCTGCGCCCGTACCTCTTTTCGATCGCTTACCGCATGCTCGGATCCGTGGCCGAGGCGGAGGACGTCGTCCAGGACGCGTACCTACGCTACGAGGAGGCCGACGTCGAGGCCGAGTCCCCGAAGGCCTACCTCGCGACGGTCACGACCAGGCTCGCGATCGACCAGCTCCGCTCGGCGCGCGCGCGCCGCGAGGTCTATCCGGGAGAGTGGCTGCCGGAGCCGCTCGTCGACGACGAGGCGCTGCGCCATGCCGAGACGGCCGACTCGCTCTCGCTCACCTTTCTGCACCTGCTCGAGAAGCTCTCGCCCGTCGAGCGTGCCGTCTTCCTCCTGCGGGAGGTCTTCGACTACCCCTACGAGGAGGTCGCCGAGATCGTCGGCAAGAATCCGGACAACTGCCGCCAGATCCTGGCCCGTGCGCACCGGCACATGCGGGACGGCAGGCGCCGCTTCGATGTGTCACGCGAGGAGCGCGACGTGATCGCGCGCCGCTTCGTCGCCGCCTGGGAGGAAGGCGAAACTGAGGCGCTGATCGAGCTGCTCGCGCCCGATGCGACCGTCTACGGTGACGGCGGCGGCAAGGCTCCGTCAGTGCCGGTGCCGCTCGTCGGCGCCGAGCGCGTGGCGAAGGCGATCATCGGCTGGGGCCGGCAAGCACACGCTCATGGCCTCGTGCACCGTCCGGCGCTCGTCAACGGCGAGCCGGGGCTCATCTTCTACGAGGGCAACCGAGTTCACTGGGTCGCGGCGCTGGAGATCGCGGACGGCGTGGTCGTCGCGATCAGGTCGGTGCTCAACCCGGACAAGCTGGCGCACCTCCGGAGCTAGAGCCAGCCCTTCTCCTCCGCGATGCGAACGGCCTCGGCGCGATTGCGCGCTCTCAGCTTGCGGATCGCGGAGCTGAGGTAGTTCCGCACCGTTCCTTCCGACAGGTACAGCTGCGCCGCGATTTCGGCCGCCGTCGCTTGGTTCCTGGCGGCCGAGAGGACGTCGTGCTCACGCTCGGTGAGCGGACTGACGCCGTCTGCGATTGCGTCTGCCGCGAGCCCGGGATCGATCACCCGCCGTCCGGCGTGCACCTCGCGGATCGCGTCAGCAAGCTGTTCCGCGGGCGCGTCCTTCAAGAGGAACCCCTGGACGCCGGTCTCGATCGCTCGGCGAAGATAGCCCGGCCGGCCGAAGGTCGTCAGGATCAGGGTCCGCGTCTCGGGCAGCTCGGCTGCGAGCTCGCCTGCGGCTGAGATCCCGTCGAGGCCGGGCATCTCGATGTCGAGCAGCGCGACGTCGGGGTTCCGGGTTCGGGCGATGTCGAGCACGGCGTCGCCGCGCTCGACCTCGGCCACGACCTCGATGTCGTCCTCGAGAGCAAGCAGGCTGGCGAGGGCGCCCCGCACCATCGCCTGGTCCTCTGCGATCAGGACGCGGATCACTGGGCTCGCAACGGCAGGGTGAGCCGCACGCGAAACCCTCCCTCCGGTCGGCCGCCGGCCTCGAGAGTGCCGTGGAGACGGCGCGCTCGTTCGGCCAGCCCGGCCAGGCCGCTTCCGTTGTGCGACGAGCCGGACGCGCGGCGGCCGTCATCGTCGACCTGCAGGGCTACGGTGCCATCGCCGGTGGCCAGGCTGATCGCGCAGGTGCGTGCGCGGCTGTGGCGGACCACGTTCGTTGTCGCCTCGCGAACCGCCCACGCGAGCGTGCTTTCGATGTCTTCGGGGAGCTCGTCGGCCGATCCGTCGATGCGACAGTCGATGCCTGCGGCGGAGAGAGCGGCGCGCGCGCCCTCGAGCTCCTCCTCGACGGTCGGCCTTCGGTAACCGTGAACTGCTTCGCGCACCTCGTGGAGCGCTTGCCGGGTCACGTCCTGCACCTCTTGCAGCTCTGTCCGCGCGCGCCGCGGGTCGCTCTCGATGAGCTTCGTCGCCAGCTCGGTCTTGAGTGCGATCAAGGAGAGCGTGTGGCCAAGCAGGTCGTGCAGGTCGCGGGCGATGCGCGACCGCTCCTCGGTGACCGCGAGCCGGGCGAGCTCCTCGCGGGCCTCGCGCAGCTTCCGGTTCGTGCGGGTGGTGCTGCCGAGAGACGCCATCACGGCGCCGAC
>DASSXA010000317.1:0-7964 GCA_035704315.1 Gaiellaceae bacterium | reverse complement strand
CGGCCATGAGCTCTTCCGCCGGATCGCGGCCTTGCCCTACCCCACCGTCGCGGCGATCAACGGCGCCTGCCTCGGCGGCGGCCTCGAGATCGCGCTGCATTGCGACTACCGCACGATCTCCAACGCGGTTCGCCATTTCGGGTTTCCGGAGGTGTTCCTCGGGCTCTTTCCCGCCTGGGGTGGAACGCAGCTCGTTCCGCGGATCGCGGGTCTCGACGCGGCTATCCGGTTGATCATCACGAACCCCCTGCGCCAGAACAAGCTGCTGAGCGGTGCCGAGGCACAAGAGCTTGGCTTTGCAGACGCACTGCTCGAGCCCGCCGAGTTCCTCGACGAATCGATCGCGTTCTTGCTGGAGCGGCCCGAAAAGACAGGTCCAGGGGCCAGGCCCCTGGACACGGCCGAAGCGGCCGAGGCGGTGGCAAAAGCCAGGAGGCAGCTGGACGACTCGCTCCACGGCGCAGCGCCCGCTCCGTACAGGGCGCTCGACCTGATCGAGGGTGCCGCGTCGGGCTGGAGCATCGAGGAGGGTTACGCGGCCGAAGAGGAGGCGATCGCCGAGCTGCTGCCCGGACGGCAGGCGCAGGCCTCGCTCTACGCCTTCGACCTCGTGGAGCGGCGCGCCAAGCAGTCGATCGGCCGGCCGGACGCGGAGGCGCGCCCGGTGAAGAAGGTCGGCATCGTCGGCGCCGGGCTCATGGCCACGCAGCTGGCGACGCTCTTCCTGCGCCGGCTCGAGATACCGATCGCGATCCGCGACCTCGACCAGGAGATCGTCGACCGCGCCATAGCCGGGATCAACGCGGAGCTCGAGAGCCAGGTCCAGAAAGGCCGCTACGACCAGGGGAAGGCCCGGTTCCTCGCGTCGCTCGTCACCGGTGGAACCGGGTACGAGCACTTCGCGGACTGCGACCTGGTCCTCGAGGCGGTGTTCGAGGAGATGAGCGTGAAACAGCAGGTTTTCGCCGACCTCGAAGCCGTCGCCTCCCCCGACTGCGTGTTAGCCACGAATACGTCGTCTCTATCCGTCACCGAGATGGGCGCAAATCTCGACCACGCCGAGCGGCTCGCGGGCCTTCACTTCTTCAATCCTGTGGCCGTCCTGCCGCTGGTCGAGATCATCCGCACGCCGGAGACCGACGACACGACGCTCGCGACGGTCTGGGACGTCGCGGCCAAGCTTCGCAAACGCCCGGTCGTCGCCAAGGACGCCCCAGCGTTCGTCGTCAACCGCGTGCTGACGCGTATGACGGTCGTCCTCATGGATGCACTCGAGCAGGGCAACACGGTCGAGGAGACGGACGAGGCGATCCTGCGCCTCGGGATGCCGATGGCGCCGTCAGTTCTCCTGCAGATGGTGGGACCAAGGGTCGCGAATCACGTGCTCCAGACGCTCAACGAGGCGTACCCGGATCGCTTTCCACTGTCCGAGACCCTCGCCAACTACGCCGATGGCAGCGATGAGATCGTCGTGCGGGCCGATGCCAGACGATCGGTCGACGACATCCAGCAAACCGTTCTCGAGGCGATCGCAGACGAGATCCGCCACATGCTCGACGAGGGCGTCGTCGAGAGCGCCAAGGACGTCGACACGGCGCTCCTCCTCGGCGCGGGATGGCCCTTCTTCCTGGGCGGGATCACGAAGTTCCTGGACCAGACGGGGGTCTCCGAGCGGGTTTCCGGTCTGCCGCTCGCCGGATCCAGGGCTGCAGCACCAGCCTGAATCCCCCGCCCCAATTCGGGTACAATGTGTGACACAGCGCTCGCACGGGGACTGAGCGAGCGCAGTCTTCTTCGGAGGTGGCGGCGCGGAGGACGTTGCCGCTCACGTTGCACGAAGCTATCGAGCAAACCACTGTCCCTTCTGAAGCGACTCCTGCGCTCGTCGCGGATGCCGAGCGGGCCGCCGCATGGGCTGGTGAGCCCTTCCTGCATCCGGACGAGAATGCCGATGTCGTCCTCGCCCCCGGCACGGCGCGGCGCGGCGCACTCGACGACGCGCTGACGGAGATCGAGAGCGGGCGCTCCGAGCCCTCCTCGGAGTGGAAGATCCGTTATGCGCTCATGCTCGGGCTCGAGCGGGTGCTCAGCGAACGCCCGCCGAAGCTCCGATCCGGCACCGAGCTGCGTCGCCACCAGGTTGACGCCCTTGCCGGAATGCTCACCGAGCTCATCGCCTCGAACCAGCGCGCGGCGGCGGAGGCGAACGGCAACGGGAAGCCGCTGAGCGCCGAGGAGTTCGCCGAGCTCGAAGCCGAGGAGGACGAGGAGCTGGTCAACGGTGATGAGCTCGACCTCCCGGAGCCCACTGCCGCGGATCCCGGGGCCGCGCGCCGCTACCGCTTCCGGCATCCGACCGCATCCGGCAAGACGATCGCAGCCGCGGGTTTCGTCGAGGCAGCCCGGACCCTGGGTGTCCTGATCCTGACCCATCGCCGCCTCCTGGTTTCGCAGTTCAACCGCGAGCTGGGAGAGGAGGGCTACGGCGACCGGCTCGCGCCGGCTGTGACGCGCGGCGAGAAAGCGCCCCGGCATGACCTGATCACCGTTCAGACGTACGCGTGGTTTGCCCGCCATGTGAAGGATCTCGAGCGCGGCGTCTATCACCTCGTCATCTGCGACGAGGCGCACACCGCGCTCGGTGAGAAGACCAGCGCGGCGATCCGGACGCTGACCGAGCCGGTCTACATCGGCATGACGGCGACGGAGCAGCTGATTGCCAAGCAGGTCTCCGACGTCTTCCCCGCCTCGGTCGACGACCTTCCGCTCCAGGACGCAGCGCGCCGCGGCCTGATCGCGCCGCTTCGCTCGCTTCGGGTTCCCCCGGCCGCGGCGATCAACTCGGTTCCGATTGTCGGGGGGGACTTCGAGGAGGGCGCGCTGGCCGAGGTCCTCGACCACCAGGCCCTGAACCAGGCGGCGGCGAGCCTTTACCGTGACCGCTTCGATTCGACACCGGGAATCGTCTACGCCGCCGGCGTCGACCACGCGTACAACCTCGCGCGCGAGTTCCGAGCGGCAGGACTGAAGGCCGAGGCTGTCAGCGGCCGAACCCCGCCCGTCAAGCTGGCCGAGATCCTGGCCGCATACGAGCGCGGCGACATCGACATCCTCATCAACGCGATGCTGCTCGCTGAGGGCTGGAACTCACCGCGGGCGACGGTGGTCATGCACCTTGCGCCCACGGCCAGCCGCCGCGTTTACCAGCAGCGCATCGGCCGGATCATGCGGCTCCATCCACGCAAGGAAGCCGGCGTGGTCGTCGACTTCGTCCCCAAGGGAGCGACGCACAACGAACGCGTGATCTCGCTGCACAGCCTGCTTGACGCCGACTTCTACCGCGAGGGCGCGCGGGTGACTCCGGCGCCGCGAAGGCGAGCGCAGCGGCGTGCGCGCCGCAAGCTCTCGCCGGCACCATGGCTCGTGCCGGTGACTCCGGACGTCCGGCGACGGCTCTCCGTCATCGCCCGCGAGTGGCAGCGGATCGACCCGCGGTATCTGGACGAGGAGGAACAGCGCTTCTGGGCGACGATCGCCGGGCGGCAGGTCCGGTTCGAGGAACGTGTCGAGTTCGCGAAGAAGCTCGCCGAGGGTCACACGACGCGCGAGGCGCTCGAGCAGTTCCTGTTCACGTGCGCTGCCGAGAACCCCAACCGGCGGCTGCGGATGACCGCACTGGCCGACCGGGTCTCGATGGGCGTCGACCGGGCGAGCTTCGACGACCTTGTGACGCTTGTGACCCAGGCGCCGACGTGGGAGAAGGATCGCGCCCAGGGCGTCCGGATCCTGCTGCGGGGCCTCGCAGACGGCAAAGCGGACGCACCGGAGCAGATCCTCTGGCGCTGGACGTGGCGGCTGGCGCGGGCTACCCGGAAGATCCAGGACCGCCGGGCGAGCGCCGAGTATCCGGAGGCGAAGCGCTTGCTCGGCGCGCTTGCGAACTCGCGGGGGCACCGCCACGAGGAGAACGCTCAGAAGCTGATCACGACCGCCAAGGAGCTACCGCTCGAGGTCGGCGCCGCGCTGCTCGCCTCGGCTGAGGGCTACACGCCCAAAGCCACGCGGCTGATCGAGGCCGCGCGCGAGGAGCTCGGGACGGTCGAGGAGGTCGCGGCCGCGCTGGCCGAGAACCTTCCGCAGCCCAAGCTGCAGTCGCGCTCCAGACGGCGCCGGCGCCGGAAGAAGCGGGGCAGGAAGCCGCAGGAGCAGGCGGTTCAGCAGAACGGCGCGCAACCCGAGGCCGAGCCGGAAGCGGCGGAGGAGCAGCCCGCCGAGCCCGCAGCCGAAGCGTCTTAACCGCTAACCCGCGCCGAAGATCTACTGGCCCGTCGCGGCGTCCGGCGGACCGTTCTTGCGGTCCCGTTCACGGAGAAAGCGCGTGAGCTCGGCAGCCAGCGCGTCGCCCGAAGGCAGGTCGGACTCGTCGATCTCGTCGGCCCGCTGCTCGAGGTCGTCGACATAGGCCTGCGTGTCTGCGTCGGTCGCCACCGCGCGGCTGACCTGGTCGACATATCCGTCCGAGGCTTCCTTCAGCTCGGCGACGTCGATCTCCGTGTCCAAGAGTGATGCGAGCCGCTCGCACAGAGCCAGTGCCGCACGCGGGCTCGGGGTCAAGGAGACGTAGTGAGGGACGGCGGCCCACAGGCTGACCGACGGCAGACCCTCTTGTCGGCAGGCGTCATGGAGCACGCCGACGATGCCCGTCGGCCCTTCGTAGCGCGAAGCCTGAAGGCCCAGCCGCTCGACGAGCTCGGGATCGCTTGCGCTTCCCGTCACCGGGCACGGCCGAGTGTGCGGAACGTCCGCGAGCAGTGAGCCGAGCGACACGACGAGCTCGGTGTCGAGGTCCTTCGCAAAGCCCACGATCAGGCGCGTGAACGTCTGCCAGCGGAGGTTCGGCTCGACGCCAAGGAGCAGGATCACGTCACGGTCGAAGCCGTCGGCCCGCGCGTGGAAGAAGGCGGTTTCCGGCCAGTCGATCTGTCTGGTGAGCCCGTCGACGAGCTTGACCTGCGGGCGGACCGCCTGGAAGTCGAAGAACGCCTCCGGATCGACGTCGGCGATCCGCTCTGCGTCCCACAAACGGGCGAGGTAGCCCGCGGCGAGCGAAGCGCCCTGGCCGCCGTCGTTCCAGCCGCGGAACGCGGAAATAAGGATGGGCCGATCCAGGTCCGGCTGGTCGTAGATCCGAAGCTCTTCTGCCACCGAGTTCAGCTTATCCGCGTACCGGGGCGAGCCAGGCAGGCGGCCGCCAGAGCATCGTTACCAGCGCCACCGTCAGGGCCCAGACGGCGGCGGCCAGGGCCACATGGAGAGCGACGATGCCCCACGGGAGCTCCAGGCGGTACTGGATCTCGCCGACCGCCATCTGGACGAGGAGGACGACGAGCACGCCGAGGGCAAACCGGAAGAGCCACGGCGCGAGCTCCCGTCGGGCTCCGAGATAGCCGAGTACGAAAAGGAAGGCTGCCCCGAAGACGGCCGTCACACGGACATGGACCCAAAGGGCATCGGGAAGGCTGCCGAGCCGGTTGACCACGTTCGGATCGCCGGAGTGCGGTCCCGCAGCGGTCGAGAATGTGCCGCTGATGACCAGTCCGAGGCACGCCGTAACGAGGACGAGGCCGGCCCAGCGCAGCTCCTTGGGAAAGGTGATCGCCGCCTCGCCGCGTTCCTCTCTTAGCGCCGCGAGCGCGATGACGACGGCGCCGCCGAGGGCGAGCAGCGCGACGAGGAAGTGCACGATCACCATTTCGGGCGGCAGCTGGTAGCGGATCGTCGCCAGGCCAAGCGGCGCCTCGGCGACGGTCAGCACTGCGACGGCGACGGCAGTTCTGAAGAGCCAGGGCGGCCGGCGGCGCGCCGCCCACGCGACCAGGATCGAGAGCGTGATCGGAAAGACCCCGACGACCCGGTTGCCGAACTCGATGAAGGCGTGGTAGTCCGCGGCCGGGAAGAACTGACCTTCCTCGCAGCCCGGCCAGCTCTCGCAGCCCAGTCCCGAGCCCGTCAGCCGGACGAGGGAGCCGGTGATGACGATGACGTAGAGCGCGGCGGCCGAGGCAACCGCAAGCCGGCGAAAGCGCGTTGGGCTCAGGCTGCCTCCGCCCGTTGGAGGAAATCGGTGAGGACCGAGCGGAAGAGCTCCGGCTCCTCGACGAACGCTGAATGCGAGCTCTCTTCGAACAACACCCGCTCCGCACCGGGGATGCTTCGCTGCGCCTCCTCCGCCAGCCTCGGCGTGCACTCGTCGTAACGGCCCGAGGTGACAAGGGTCGGCACGCCGATCTGCTGCAACCGCGGCCGGACGTCCCAGTCCCGGAGCCGGCCGGTCGCGTTCCACTCGCTGTCTCCCCACAGCGTCTCGTAGACCTGCCTGTTTCTGCCCGCCAATCCGCGCTCCACACACGCGGGCAACGGTTCGAGTCGACAGATGTGCCGGCGCCTGAACTCGGCATCAGCCGCCTCGCGCTCCGGGTCGCCGGCGGGGAGCTCGAGCCCACGCTTGACGTCTTCAGGGAGCCGATCGCGAAGCCGGCGCGCCTCCGCGGTCCAGGTCTCGGCCGCGGTCGGCGGAGAGTTGAGCGTCAGGGTGACCAAGCCGGCGGGCCTGGTCAGGGTGTACTCGATCGCGAGCATCGAGCCCCACGAGCTGCCGAGGAGATGGATCCGTTCGAGGCCAAGAGCGCCGCGAACGGCCACCACCTCGTCGAGGAAGAGCTCGAGCGTCCAGAGCTCCGGGTCGTCGGGCCGGTCCGAGCCGCCGCAACCGAGCTGGTCGTAGAGGACGACGCGGCGGCCGCCCTCGGCGAGGCGCTCGAGCGGCTCGAAGTAGTGGTGCGTCGATCCCGGACCGCCGTGGAGGCACAGGAGCGCCACGCCGCCCTCCGGGCCGACGTCGCGGTACCAGGTCTGGTAGCCGCGAAAGGGGATGCGCCCCTCCCCTTCCCTCACAGAATCAGCGGTTCGACGCGCGCCGGGTAACCGTCCGCGCCTGAGAAAGGCGTCGGTCGGGACCCGAGATAGAGCGCCCGGTCGGCGGCGTTGAGCAATACCGGCATCAGGTCAGGTCCCCGAAGATGACCCAGAATCCCATGTGAACAGTCGAGCTCGCCGAACGAGTCGACCGAATCGGCCCGAACGCCCGGGCCCGCGACGACCAGTGGCACCGGGTCTCCGGAGTGGATGACCTCCGGAGCGGCCGGCGTCGCGTGGTCACCGGTCAGGCAGACGACTGCCCTGTCGGTGGGTAGATCTCCGAGCTCGGCATCGAGGAGTTCGATCGTCCGCTGCTTGACCGCAGGATCCTTCGTGTGTCCCGCGGCGTCGGTGGCCTTGAGATGCGAGAACACGAACGTGTCCCCCATGTCGAGCCGCCGGCAGACGAGCTCGAGCCGCCGGCGCAGATCGGCGCCCGGATCATCGGTCTCAGGAGCATGTACGGGCTCCAGCCCGACGGCCCGCGCCAGCCCGTGCAGGAACCGGGAATCTGCGATGAACGAACCGCCGACACCGTGGCGCTCGATGAAGGTCGGCGCCGGGCGCCGGCGGCCCCACCACTTCAGCGTGATGACGTTGAACCGCTCGTCGGCCAGGCGCTCGATCACGATGCGGGTCCATTTCTCTGCGGCGCGGGCCGTGCGTTCTGCGTCGGCGTGCGCGGCCTGGGGTCGTAGGACCGGATGCCGGTCGCGGAAGAACGCGTCGGAGTCGGTTACACGATCGTCGGCGCCGCCTGCGACCCGCAGAATCGCCTCACCTCGCCGGAGGTGCGTGAGCCTGAAGCGCAGGCCGTCGACTTCGATGTCGGCGCAACGCTCGACGAGGGCGCGGGCCTCAGCTTCGTCCTCGCCGTAGCGCGGCCGGCCGGTCAGCCACAGCCGGCTGTCTCGCCGCTCGGCCGGCCGAAGCGCCGCAAACGAGAGGACTTCGTCTTCATCCACCTGCTGGCCGGCGCCGAGCGC
>DASSXA010000208.1:0-2601 GCA_035704315.1 Gaiellaceae bacterium | reverse complement strand
TTCCCGCACTGCGTCCGCGCTGAGCCGCAACGGCGAGAACGAAGACGTCGAGATCCACAAGAGCCGCGTCCGGTGCCTGGCACCGAACGAACAGCCGTCATGGCCCGAATCGACGGAGCGCCTTGTGGAAGCACAACGGGTTCGCCGATGCCTCTCTGCTGGGGCCAGGCCCGGTGCCTGGCACCGGGGTGAACAGCCGCCACGGCTCGAAGGCGCAGTGTCGAGGGCTACGCCTCCGCCCGCGCGCCCTGCCGCATGTGTTCGACCACCTCGGCCAGGATCCCCTCGAGATTGATGGTCGGCCTCCAGCCGACCGCCTCGGTGATCCTCTCGATCGAGGGCATGCGCTGGAACATCTCCTCGATTCCGTGCCCGTAGACCTCCTCGTACGGGACGAAGACGAGCTCCGATGAGCTTCCGGTTGCCTCGAGTACCCGCTTGGCGAGCTCGAGAATCGTGACGGACTCTGTCGATCCGACGTTGTAGATCTCGCCGATTGTCGCCGGCTCCTCGGCCAACGCGACGAGCGCCCGGACCGTGTCGGCCACGTGGCAGAAGCAGCGCGTCTGCGTCCCGTCGCCGTGGATCTCCAGCGGAGAGCCGGCAAGCGCCGCCTGGACGAAGCGCGGGATCACGTTCCCGTACTGACCGCTCTGCCTGGGCCCGACGGTGTTGAAGAGGCGCGCGATGACGCAACGAAGCCCGTCCTCTTCGTGTCGCGCGAGGGCGAGGAACTCGTCCATTGCCTTGGAGTCGGCGTAGGCCCAGCGCTTCGCCGTCGTCGGCCCGTAGATCCGGCGAGCGTCTTCGCGGAGCGGCAGGTTCTCGGCCTCGTGGTCGCCGTACACCTCTGAGCTCGAGGCGACGAGCACCGGCTTGTCGAACCTGCTCGCGTACTCGAGGACATTCTCCGTCCCCCGGACGTTGGTGAGCAGTGTGTGTCCGGGCCGCTCGACGATCAACCGGACCCCGACCGCCGCCGCCAGGTGGAAGACGGCGTCACAGCGATGGACGAGCTCGCTGACCACGGAAGGCGAGAGCACCGATTCGACGGTCAGGTGAAAACGGCCGTTCTGAACCAGATGAGCGACGTTTTCTGCGGAGCCCGTGGAGAGGTCATCCAGGGCATAGACCTCACATTCCTGCTCGAGCAGCAGCTCGGAAAGGTGGGACCCGATGAACCCCGCACCACCGGTTACGAGGGCCGTAGCCATGCTCCCGAACCTACTTCTTTCAGCTTCTTCACGTTTTGGGTCTAAACCGCTCGCGCCTTCCAACCGAAACCTCTTGGACAAGATGCGATTACGCAGTCGTAAAGACTTTTCAAAGCGTTCCGCGGGCCCGACGTGGACTCCGAACCGTGGGCTACGATGGGCCGACCTTCGAGGTGTGGCCGGCCGTATCGGCTGCTCGTCGGAAACGTCGCGGAAGGGAGAATCGAAGGTTGTTTGAGCGTTTCACGGAGCGGGCCCGCCAGGTCGTCGTTCTAGCGCAGGACGAAGCACGCGCGCTGAAGCACAACTACATCGGAACCGAGCACATCCTGCTCGGCCTGCTCCGCGAGGAGGAGGGTCTTGCTGCCCGCGTCCTCGAGTCGCTCGATATCACGGTTGAAGAGGTCCGCGCCCAGGTCGCCCGCATCGTCGGCCAGGGCGACGAGGTGACGACCGGCCAGATCCCGTTCACCCCGCGCGCGAAGAAGGTGCTCGAGCTCGCGCTGCGCGAGGCGCTCTCGCTGGGCCACAACTACATCGGCACCGAGCACATCCTGCTCGGGCTCGTTCGCGAGAACGAGGGCGTCGCGGCGCGCATCCTGCTCGACTTCGACGCCGACGCCGAGAAGATCCGCAACGAGATCATTCGCATGCTCTCCGGCCCAGGCCGCCGCCAGCAGGGCGGAGGCGCCGCCGGCGAGAAGGCGAAGAGCTCGAAGCTGCTCGACCAGTTCGGGCGCAACCTGACGAAGCTCGCCGCCGAGGCCAAGCTCGACCCCGTGGTGGGCCGCCAGACCGAGATCGAGCGCGTGATGCAGATCCTGTCGCGCCGCACCAAGAACAACCCGGTGCTGATCGGCGAGCCGGGCGTCGGCAAGACGGCAGTCGTCGAGGGCCTCGCGGCCAGGATCTCGTCCAACCAGGTGCCCGAGCTCCTGAAGAACAAGCAGATCTACACCCTCGACCTCGCTGCGCTCGTCGCTGGGTCGAAGTACCGCGGTGAGTTCGAGGAGCGCCTGAAGAAGGTGATGAAGGAGATCACCCAGCGCGGCGACATCATCCTGTTCATCGACGAGCTCCATAACCTCGTCGGCGCCGGCGCCGCTGAAGGCGCGATCGACGCCGCTTCGATCCTCAAGCCTGCGCTCGCCCGCGGTGAGCTCCAGACGATCGGCGCGACGACGCTCGACGAGTACCGGAAGTACCTCGAGCGCGACGCTGCGCTCGAGCGCCGCTTCCAGCAGATTCGTGTCGATGAGCCGGCCGTGGACGACACGGTCGAGATCCTGCGCGGGCTGCGCGATCGCTACGAGGCGCACCACCGCTGCACGATCTCGGACGAGGCGCTCCGCGCAGCAGCAGTTCTCGCCGACCGCTATATCCAGGA
>DASSXA010000154.1:0-4994 GCA_035704315.1 Gaiellaceae bacterium | reverse complement strand
CGGGAAGGCGGAATCCGAGGACCTCGATCTCTCCCTCGTCGGCGATCGACTGAGCGGTGAGCAGACGCATCGTGGTCGATTTGCCGGCTCCGTTGGGGCCCAGCAGCCCGACGCAGGTGCCGACCGGAACGCTGAGGTCGAGGCCGTCGACTGCGGTGATGGGCCCGTAGCGCTTCACGGCACCGCGCAGGCGGATTGCGAGCTCCCGCTCCACGCAAGCATCCTGCCACCACGGATAGAGTCGGCGGCAGATGGCGGCCGTGAGATATCTCGTCGACGACGTCAGCGCCGCGGCCGCGTTCTACGCCGAGCACCTCGGCTTCAGCCTCGAACAACAAATGGGCAGCGCCTTCGCGATCGTGTCGTCCGGGGACCTCACGCTCTGGCTGAGCGGGCCGGAAAGCTCAGCTGCCCGCCCGATGCCGGACGGCCGTCAGCCGGAGCCGGGCGGGTGGAACCGCCTCGTCATCCAGGTCGAGGACCTCGAAGGGAGAGTGGAGCAGCTGCGACGGGCCGGGCTCACGTTCAGAAACGAGATCGTCACGGGTCCCGGCGGAAAGCAGATCGTGCTCGAGGACAGTGCCGGGAACCCGGTGGAGCTGTTCGAGCCGCGTTAACCCGCGCTGAACCGCGCGGCCTCTTCCGAGCCGCTTGTGGCGTCGCCCGCGCTGTAGGAGTGCGCTCCCGCTCCGGCGAGCTCACCCGCCTGGACGATCAGGTACTCCTCGCGAATCGGCCGGTCGTCGAGCCAGCACTCGAGGATCTCTCGGACACCCGCCGCGTAGCGCGCTTGCGCCGAGAGACTCGAGCCGGAGGTGTGCGGCGTCATTCCCTGGTTGGGCATGGAGCGCCACGGATGGTCCTTCGGCGCAGGCTGCGGGAACCACACGTCCCCGGCGTAGCCGGCCAGCTGCCCGCTCTCGCAGGCCTGCGCAACCGCATCGTGGTCGCAGATCTTCCCGCGGGCGGTGTTGACCAGATACGCGCCGCGCTTCATCTTCGCGATCAGGTCGGCGTCGAAGAGGTGTTCCGTCTCGGGATGCAGGGGCGCGTTGATCGTGACGACATCGCACACCGCGACGAGGGACTCGGCGTCCGGATGGAACGTCAGCGCCAGCTCCTCCTCGACCTCCGCCGGCAGGCGGTACCGATCCGTGTAGTGCAGGCCGACGTCGAACGGCCTCAGCCGGCGCAGGACCGCCGATCCGATTCGGCCCGCCCCGACGGTGCCGACCTGCATTCCCTCGAGGTCGTACGAGCGGGACACGCAGTCGGCGATGTTCCAGCCGCCGTCGAGGACGACCTGATGGGCCGGTAGGTAGTTCCGGACGAGCGCCAGGATCAGCATGACGACGTGCTCGGCGACACTGATGCTGTTGCTGTAGCTCACTTCGGTAACCGTGATCCCATGGTCCATGGCCGCCTGAAGATCCACGTGGTCGGAGCCGATTCCCGCGGTCACCGCAAGCTTCAGATTCGGCGCCTTGGCGATGCGCTCGGCCGTCAGGTAGGCCGGCCAGAATGGCTGCGAGATCACGATGTCCGCCTCGGGGAGCACGCGCTCGAACTCGGAGTCCGGACCGTCCTTGTCGGACGTGACGATCAGCCGGTGTCCGCCCTCCTCGAGGAATGCCTTGAGGCCGAGGGCGCCCGACACGCTGCCGAGAAGCTCACCCGGCGTGAAGTCGAGTCGTTCCGGAGTGGGCGTCGTCTGCCCGCCGGGATAGCGCTCGATCCTCGGGAGGTCGTCCCTGGCGTACGACTGCGGATACCCATCGACCGGATCGTCGTAGAGGACGCAGAGAACCGTCGCCACACGCGGACCCTAACGCGCCTGGTTTGACCGCGGGCACCCGTGAATGCACACTCGTTACATGTCAGGACTGCGCGCGATCGGCGGCGACGTCGAAGCCGCGCTGGAAGACGTCAACGTCCCAAGCTACGTCATCGACACCTCGGGCGTGATCCGGTGGATCAATCCAGCAGCGCTCGAGATCGTCGGCGACGTCCGCGGTCGCCAGTTCACATCGGTCTGCGCGCCGGAGGACCGGCGGCGCGCCCGGGAGCTCTTCGCCCGGAAGGTCGCCGGAACGGCCTCGGTGACGAACGCCGAGGTCGTCCTCTTCGACGGGCACGGTGATCGTGTGTCCGTCGAGGTGAGCTCCGTGCCGCTCCAGCGCGGCGGGCATGTGGTCGGTGTCTTCGGCCAGCTTCGCAACGAAGTCGAGGAGGCTCGGCCGGCTCATCCGGCCCTGACTCCGCGCCAGGCTGAGGTGCTCCGACACCTCGAGCTCGGCCGATCGACTCGTCAGATCGCGGAAGAACTGCATCTGAGCGTCGAGACGGTCCGCAACCACGTCCGGGCGATTCTCCGAGCGCTCGGCGTGCACTCGCGGATCGAAGCCGTCGCGCTGGCGCGGCGTACGCATCTCGTCACGAACTGACGCGGGCGACTCATCTACCGCAACGTTGTGGTAAGACGCGTCAATGAGAGCGCGGCTCGGTGTCCTTCTTGCGGCGATTGCAGTCGCCGCGCTGGCGGCGGGTCACGGTGCGCGCGCCGAGGCACGGCCGCTCCGCGTCCTCTTCGTCGGCAACAGCCTCACCGCGACGAACGACCTGCCCGCCGTGGTGGCCGGCCTCGCGCAGGCGACGGTCCGGAACCTGGAGTACCGGACGATCGCCTTCGGCGGCTATGCCCTCGAGGATCACTGGGCGCAGGGCGACGCCCGCGCGGCGCTCGCGTCGCGAAGCTGGGACGTCGTCGTCATGCAGCAGGGCCCGTCGGCCTTGCCGGAGAGCCAGATCAATCTGCGCCAGTGGGCGTCACGGTTCGCGGATGAAGCGAGGGCGGCGGGTACCCGCCCGGCGCTTCTGACGGTCTGGCCCGAGTCTTACCGGCGCGGCGCGTTGCGCGACGTGATCGCGTCGTACCGGCGCGCTGCGGAGGCGGCACGCGCCGACCTCTTCCCCGCCGGGCTCGCTTGGCAGATCGCATGGCGGTGCAAACCGCAGCTCGGCCTGTATGGGCCCGATGGGTTTCATCCCAGCGCCCTCGGCACCTCTGCCGCCGCGCTCGTGCTCTACGGCCGGCTGTTCAAGGCACCGCTGGTCGGCATCCGCGCGCCCATGCCGGCGCGGCTGGCGCCGAACACCGCCCTCCTGCTCCAGAAAGCGTCGGCGAAAGCGCTCGGCCGCCGCAGCCGCCCACCCTGTCGCTAGGGCGTCCGACGCCGTAGCGTCGTAGCGCCGAGCACGAGCGCGAGAACGGTGAAGCCGGCGATCACGGCGGCGTCGAATGCCAGACGCCCGCCGAGGTCATCGGCGGTCGCGCGGGCCAGCGCGTCGTACGCGTAGGTCATCGGCAGCACTGCCGAAACGGCCTCGAGTACCCTCGCCATCTCGTCGCGCGGAACGAGCAAGCCTGCGAGCAGGAACTGAGGGAGCACGAACGCGGGCATGAACTGGACAGCCTGGAACTCGGTCCGCGCGAAAGCGCTCAGGAAGAGGCCCAGCGCCATCCCGAGGACGGCGTTCGCCACGGCGAGGACGACGACGAGCCAGATCGGACCGGCGGCGTCGAGGCCGAGCAGCCCGAACCCGGTTGCGGCTGCCACTGTGCCCTGGACGGCGGCGAGCAGCGCGAAGGCGAGCCCGTAGCCGACCAGGAGGTCGAGCTTCGCCAGCGGGAGCGACATCAGCCGCTCGAGCGTCCCGGCCGTTCGCTCGCGCAGCATGGCGATCGAGCTGACCAGGAACATCGTGACGAACGGGAAGATCCCGACAAGCGGCGGGCCGACCCGGTTGAAGGTCTCTTCCTGTCCGTAGAAGACGTACTTCAGCAGGGTCAGAAGAAGCGGCGGCACGAGGAGCACGAGCGCCAGAGTCCGCCGGTCGCGGCGAAGCTGACGGAGCACCCGTCCGGCGGTGGCCAGCGTGACTCGGGCGCTCACGAGGCCTCCGCGAGGACGAGGAACGCATCCTCGAGATCGTCGGCGTCGGTCCTGTCCCTGAGCTCGTCCGGCGACCCCGTCGCCACGATGCGGCCATCCCGAAGCAGGATCAGGTCGTCGCAGCGTTCGGCTTCGTCCATCACGTGGCTGGAGACGAGGAGCGTCGTCCCGGCGGCTGCGAGCTCGTGGAAGGTCGCCCACAAGTCCCGGCGCAGCACGGGGTCGAGTCCCACCGTTGGCTCGTCGAGCACGAGCAGCTCGGGCCGGCCGAGAAGCGCTGTCGCCAGCGAGACACGGGACTGCTCCCCGCCTGAGAGCGTCCCGACGACCTGACTAGTCTGGCCGCCGAGCGCCACCGTCCCGATCGCCTCGGCGACGCGCTCGTCGGGCGCGTCGACCACGCGCGCGAAGTAGTGCAGGTTCTCGCGAACGGTGAGGTCGACGTAGACCGACGGCGCCTGGGTGACGTAGCCGACCCGCCGGCGGAGCTCCTTCGAGCCCGCGGGCGACCCGAGCACCTCCACCTCCCCGCTCTCGACGATCTGGACGCCGACGATCGCTCGGATCAGCGTCGACTTCCCCGAGCCGCTCGGGCCGAGCAGGCCGGTCACGATGCCTCGGCGGATGCCCAGGGAGATCCCGGGGAGGACGAGCTTGCCGCCGCGCCGGACACGCAGGTCGACGACCTTGATCGCAAGCTCATCTGTGCTCATCGTCGCCGAGAATTCTCCAGCACCTAGGCTCTGCCGCGTGGCCGAGGCTCCCGCGCGCCGGCATCACAACGTCACGCTCGCCGTCCTCACCTTCGCGGGCATCGCGTTCGCGCTGCAGCAGACGATGATCGTGCCGGCGCTACCCGTCCTCCAGCGGGAGTTCGACACGAGCGCGGCGTGGGCCGCGTGGTTGCTCACGGGCTTCCTCCTGTCGGCTTCGGTCGCGACGCCGCTCTTCGGCAAGCTCGGCGACCAGCACGGCAAGGAACGGATGCTCGTCATCAGCCTGAGCATCTTCCTTGCCGGGAGCATCGCCGCGATCTTCGCG
>DASSXA010000083.1:0-4116 GCA_035704315.1 Gaiellaceae bacterium | reverse complement strand
GAAGGCGCGCCACACCGCGTAGTCGGGGTCGAGCGCGATCGGATACTCGACCCGCAAGTTCTGCGCGGCCCAGCGGACGTTGTCGGCGTCCCGCTCGAACGGGAACTCCGGCGTGTGGACGCCGACAACGACCAGTCCTTGATCCCTGTACTTCTCGTGCCATGCGCGGACATAGCCGAGCGTGCGCAGCCAGTTGATGCACGTGTACGTCCAGAAATCGACGAGGACGACCTTCCCGCGCAGGCCCTCCGGGGTCAGCGGGTCGGAGTTGAGCCAGCCGGTCGCTCCGTCGAAACCGGCCAAGTGGGTCTCGCCACGCAGCTTGGCGAAGAGGCTCACTTCCCACCGGCTCCGGCCGCGACCGTCGGTCGGTCGACCGAGGCGGCGGCGGTCATGATCACGTCGGTCACGGCCTCGGGCTGAGAGATCATGATCACGTGCGAGCCCTCGAGCTCGGTGATGGTCGCTCCGGCGCGCTCCGCCATAGAGCGGACGAGGTCCGCGCCGGCGGCCTTGTCACCGGTCGCAACCACCGCCCAGGACGGCCGCGATTTCCACGCGGGCGGGCCTGAGGCCTCCGAGAATGCCGTCTCTGCTATCGGGCGCTGCGTCGCGGCCATCACGGCGGTTTGCTCGGCCGGCAGGTCGGCGGCGAACGCGTCGTGGAACTTCGCCGGGTCGATCGCGAATTCCACGGCGGTGCCCTGGCCGTCTCCCGTTGGATACTGGAGCGGGGCGAGCGCAGTGTTCAGGACGCTGTCCTTCGAGTTGGGCGTCACCTCGCCAAGACGCTCGCCGTCGTCCGGAGCGAAGGCGGCGACGTAGACGAGCCCGACGACGTTGTCGGCGTCGGTCGCCGCGTTCGTGATCACGGCGCCGCCGTACGAGTGGGCGACCGCGAGCACCGGCCCCGGGATCTGCTGGAGGAAGCTGGCTAGGTAGGCGGAGTCCATGGAGATGCCGCGTAGCAGGTTCGGCGGTGCGGCCGCCTGCATCCCCTTCACCTGCAGGCGCTCGATGACTGGGTTCCAGCTCGAGGCGTCGGCGAAAGCCCCGTGGACGAGAACAACGGTGAGCTTGTCGGTGCTGGACGTTGCTTCTGACATGAGAGCTCCTTCGTTAGTCGGTGTTGACGTCGATGACAGCCCTGGCAAAGGCTTCCGGTGCTTCCTGCGGGAGGTTGTGGCCGATGCCGCCCTCGATCGTCCGGTGTGAGTACGTACCCGTGAACTTTCCGGCGTAGGCGCTCGGCTCCGGGTGCGGGGCGCCGTTGGCGTCGCCTTCGAGGGTGATCGTGGACACGCCGATCGGCGGCGCGGCGGCGAGCCGCTGCTCCAGCTCGTCGTATTCGGCCTCGCCTTCGGCAACCCCGAGCCGCCAGCGGTAGTTGTGAATCGCAATCGCCACGTGATCCGGGTTGTCGAAGGACGCTGCGCTGCGGTCGAACGTAGCGTCGTCGAACTTCCATTTCGGCGAAGCCGTCCGCCAGATCAGCTTCGCGAACTCGCGCGTGTACCGCTCGTACCCGGTGCGGCCTCGTTCGGTGGCGAAGTAGAACTGGTACCACCACTGATGCTCCGCCTCCGGCGGCAGCGGCTGCGTGTTCGCCTGCCGGCTGCCGATCAGGTAACCGCTGACGGAGACATGCCCCCGGCAGCGCTCGGGCCAGAGCGCGGCGAGGACGTTCGCCGCCCGTCCGCCCCAGTCGAAGCCCGCGACGATGGCCCTGTCGATCTCGAGCGCGTCCATGAGTGAGATCGCGTCGAGGGCGAGCGCCGCTTGCTGGCCGTTCCGGAACGTCTCGTCCGAGCGGAAGCGAGTCGTCCCGTAGCCGCGCAGGTAGGGGACGATCACGCGGTAGCCTTCGGCGGCCAGCAGGGGTGCAACCTCGGCGTAGCTGTGGATGTCGTAGGGCCAGCCGTGCAGGAGGAGGACGGCCGGGCCGTCGGCAGGGCCCGCCTCCGCGTAGCCAACGTGCAGGAGGCCCGCCTCGATCTGCACGAGCGGGCCGAAGGACGTTTCCGTGGCAGCGGTGTTCGTCATGTCGGCCGGGATGAGGGTGCCTGGGCCGGGCTTCGGCCGACTTCGAGCGCCCGTGCGATGTCGGTGATCGACAGCAGCCCGGCCAGGTGTCCATCGTCCACCACGAGCCCGCGATTGCCCGTCGGCCCGGACAGCTCCTCGAGGGCGTCCACAGCCATCTCGTCCTCGGTAAGAAGCGGGACGTCGTCCAGCGGGATCATCGTGTCCCGCACGCGCCGCGTGTCCCATTCGGAGCGGGGAACCGGGGCGACCGAGGCGAAGGCGAGGAGGCCAACCGGCCTGTCCCCCTCGAGGACGGGATACGTCGTGAACCTATGCGACGAGGCAACGTCGTCCATAAACCGCCCGATGGTCGAGTCGGCGTCGACGGTGACGGGGCGGGGCACCATCAGATCGCGAACCCGCAGGTCACCGAGGGCCTGCTCCGTCGCGACGTAGCGAGCCTCTGCCCTGGCGCCCTGGAGGAGGAACCAGCCGATGAAGGCGAGCCAGGCGCCGCTGAACGAGCCCTCGAAGATGAACATGGCGATGCCGAGCGCGATGAACAGGTAGCCGAAGCCCTGGCCGATCTCCGAGGCGACCCGGGTGGCCCAGCCGAAATCCCCCTTGGCCCGCCAGAGGATGGCGTGCAACACGCGCCCGCCGTCCAGCGGCGACGCAGGCAGCAGGTTGAACGCGGCCAGGATCAGGTTGATGTAGCCAAGCCAGGCGGCGACCCCGTCGACCGCGCTCGGCAGGCCGGCAATCGCGATCAACACGAATAGGACGCCCAGGACGATCGAGACGAGTGGCCCGGAGACGGCAACTCGGAACTCGGCGCCGGGGCTCGCGAACCGTCCCTTCAGTTGCGACACGCCGCCGAACAGCCAGAGCGTGATCCCGTCGACCTCGATTCCCTCTCGGCGGGCAACCCACGAGTGCCCGAGCTCGTGCAGCACGATCGACGCCAGGAACAGGAGGGACGCTACGACCGCCATTCCGAGGTACGTGTTGTGGGACAAGCCTGGGTTCTGCGACGGGAAGACGCCGTCCGTCAGCGACCAGACGATCAGCGCGACGATCGCGAGCAGGCTCCAGTTGAGCCGAACCTCGACGCCGCCGTAGCGGCCGATCGAGAGGTTCCCGCTCATCCCCTGGTTCCTGCGCTTCGCTGCGTCTGCGCCGGCGTTGGGGCGGGTGAGTCGTTCGCTAGCCATCACTGGTACTCATGGCGACCACCGCTCTAGTCGCGGTTGAACAGGTTGAGGAAGAGCAGGAAGACGTTCAGGACGTCGAGGAAGATCGAGGCGGCAATGAGCGGCGCGGCGCGAATGTCCTGCGTCCGCCTCAGACGCTGGAAGTCGAACAGCGTGAACCCGGCGAAGATGACCAGGCCTGCGATCGAGTAGATCAGCGCGCCGTGCGGGATGTTCACGAAGATGGTCACGATCCCGAACACGATCAGCACGAGCAGCGCCCAGAAGCACGCCCGGGCGAGCCCGGAGAGGTCTCGGCGCGTGGCGTATCCGGCCGTGCCGAACCCGGCGATGAAGAGCGCCGTCGCACCGCCCGCCTGCCACACGGACTGCGGGTTCGTCGACGCGTAGTACGCGATCGTCGGCGCGGTTCCCACGCCGACCAGGACGCCGAACCCGAAGAGCAGGCCGACCGCCAGCTGCTCGGAGCGGGAGACCGCGAAGTTGATCCCGATCAGGAGCGCGAAGCTTGCGATGTACGCGACGAAGCCCCAGCCATAGGACAGATCGCGACCGAGGTAGGCCCCGAGGGCGAACAGGCCGGCGGTGACCGCCACGAGCCCCATCGTCTGGCCGAACAGCGCACGCGTCTGATCGCGGGCGACTGCAGGCGGAAGGGTGGTTTCGTAAGTGCTCACGGGCGCGACGGCACCGCCGCCTGCTCAGGCGTCGTCACCGCGGCGGAGTAACGGCGCACGAGGAAGCCGCTGACGACCGCGAGCCAGACGAGCATGACGAGCGTCGGGATGAACAGTGCATAGCCACCGTCCACCGCCCAGAAGCCGTCACCGGCCCAGGTCGTCGTGCCGAGCAGAAGCAGCACCATTGCCGTCACCCC
>DASSXA010000300.1:0-3385 GCA_035704315.1 Gaiellaceae bacterium | reverse complement strand
GGCGTCTTCGGCTCCCACGTCGCCAATGTCCTCCGTCGCCTGCGACGGCTTGCGCAGGTCTACGGGGCCGAGCCTCAGTTCCTCCTCGCGTCAGCGACCATCGCGAACCCCGGTGAGCTCGCCCGACGGCTGCTCGGTGTCGAGGCGACGGTGATCGACCGCGATGCCGCGCCCAGGGCTGAAAGGACGATCGCGCTGTGGAACCCGCCGCTCACCGACGGGGAGCTCGGGCTGCGCGCCAGCGCCCTCGGCGAGGCTTCCCGCCTGATGGCCTCGCTCGTCGAGCGCGGAGTCCGCACGCTTTGTTTCGCCAAGAGCCGGAAAGCAGCGGAGCTCATCCACCGATTCACTGCCCAGCGTCTCGGCGACTCGACACGCCTCTCGCCGTACCGCGCCGGCTACACGCCTGCCCAGCGCCGCGAGATCGAGCGACGGCTCGTCGACGGCGACCTGCTCGGGGTCAGCGCCACGAACGCCCTCGAGCTGGGGATCGACGTCGGCCTCCTCGACTGCGTCATCTGCGTCGGCTTCCCCGGCACCGTGGCGAGCCTGCGCCAGCAGTGGGGCCGCGCCGGGCGCCGTGGCCATGGACTCGCCGTGCTCGTCGCGAGTGAAGACGCGCTCGACCAGTTCTTCATGCGGGAGCCGCAAGCGCTGCTCGACCGCCGCGTCGAGGCAGCGATCCTCGACCACTCGAACACGCGCGTGCTCGACGGCCATGTCCGGGCGGCCGCGTTCGAAGGGCCGCTCGACGACGCCGATGCCGAGACCCTCGGCCCGGAAGCGCTCGAGCGTGCCGCCCTGCTTCCCGAGCTGCGGAGAACATCGCGCGGCTATGTCTGGGCCGGCCGCGACTACCCGGCAGGCCGCTTCGGTCTCCGGTCCGCGACGCCCGACACGTTCACCGTCGTCGACGCGGAAACCGGTTCGTTGCTCGGCCTCGTCGAGCGCGAACGCGCCTACTCGACCGTCCATGACGGAGCGGTCTACCTCCACCTCGGCGACTCATACCGAGTGCTGGAGCTCGATCACGAAGCCCGCACGGCGCTCGTCGAGCCATTCGTCGGCGACGAGTACACGCAGGCGAAGAAGGACACGATGACGTCGATCCTCCATTCAGCCCGAACCGAGCGCCGCCTGGGTGTCGAGCTCAATTTCGGGATCGTGACGGTCACGGAGCAGGTCGTCGCCTACCAGCGCAAGCGCCAGGACGGGGAGACGATCGAGACCGTGCCGCTCGAGCTTCCACAAACCGAGTTCGAGACAGAGGCGATCTGGTTCGCGCCTACGCCCGGGCTGCTCGCCGGCCTCCAGGAGATGCCCCGGCTGCTCGGCTCGCTGCACGCGGCTGAGCACTCCCTGATCGCGCTCCTTCCGCTCTGGGCGATGTGCGACCGCTGGGACATCGGCGGTCTGTCCACGAACCTGCACTTCGAGACCGGAGCGCCGACGATCTTCGTCTACGACGGCCACGCCGGCGGCGTCGGAATCACGGAGCGCGGATTCGACTCGTTCGAGGGCTGGGTCGCCGACACGGCGCAGATGCTCGAGGGCTGCCCGTGCGAGCATGGTTGTCCGTCCTGCGTCCAGTCGCCGAAATGCGGAAACCTGAATGAGCCCCTCGACAAGGAGGGCGCGCTAACGCTCCTCCAGCGCATGCTGTCGATCTAGAGCCTGTCCGTTCGTCGTCTCTGTGACGTTGACGGAAAGGAGGAGCCATGAAGCTGCGACGGACGCAGAGGAATGTGGTGGAGCGAGAGACGGCGAAGCTCGACCCGAGGCTCGCGAACGAGCTGCTCGTGATCCGGCTTCGGCTCTCCTAGTAGAAAGGAGGAACGAATGCAGTACATCGCATTGATCCACGCCGACGAAAACGGCTGGGAGGAGTTGGGCGACGAAGAGCTCCAGGCGATCTACCAGCGCTACATGGACTTCTCCGAGAAGGAGCAGGTCGTCGGCGGCGCCGAGCTGCAGGACACCGACAGTGCGACGACGGTCCGCGTCCGCAACGGGGACCGGCTGGTAACCGACGGCCCCTATGCCGAGGTCAAGGAGGCGCTCGGCGGGTTCTTCATCCTGGAGTGCAACTCGATCGACGATGCGTGTCAATTGGCTGCCGAGATACCCGCCACCGAGCGCGGCGCAGTCGAGGTTCGCCCAGTCGTCGTGCGAGAGGAGAGTTGAGATGCGTTACGCCCTCTTGATCTACAGCGACCAAGAGCCCTGGTTCGAGATGTCCGAGGAGGAGGCCGCGAAGGCGACCGAAGAAGCAATGCCGAAGTGGTATTCCTTCATGGAGGAGCTGGGCAAGACCGACCCGGACATGAGCGGGAAGGAGCTCGACGACATCCGCACGGCGAAGACGGTGCGGATTCGCGACGGCAAGGTGCTCGTAACCGACGGGCCCTTCGCCGAGACGAAGGAGCAAATCGGCGGGTTCTTCGACACGAACCTGCCGGACCTGGACACAGCACTCGAGCTCGCAGCGAAGATTCCTTCGTCCGAGTACGGCTCGATCGAGGTACGTCCGGTCGTGGAGCGCCCCTGACAGACGTCGGCGCCGTCTTCCGGGAGGAATGGGGGCGCGCGGTCGCGATCCTCATCCGCGTCCTCGGCGACTTCGAGCTCGCCGAGGACGCGGTGCAGGACGCCTTCACGGCCGCGCTGGAGCGGTGGCCGCAGGAGGGAGAGCCTCGGAATCCGGGTGCGTGGATCGTCACGACGGCCAGGAACCGCGCGATCGATCGGATTCGCCGCGACCGCACGCTGGCGCGGAAGACCGAGCTCCTCCAGCGTCTCGCCGAGCTACCCGAGGAAGAGGACGACGTGAATGCGATCCCTGACGACCGACTCGCTCTCGTTTTCACCTGCTGCCACCCTGCGCTCGCCGCCGAGGCTCAGGTGGCGCTCACTCTTCGCGAAGTGGGTGGGCTGGCGACGAACGAGATTGCCCGAGCGTTCCTCGCCACGGAGACGACGATGGCGCAGCGTCTGGTGCGCGCGAAGCGCAAGATCCGGCAAGCCGGCATCCCGTTTCAGATCCCGCCGGACGAGGCGCTCACCGACCGGCTCCAGGCCGTCCTCGCCGTCCTCTACCTGATCTTCAACGAGGGCTACTCGGCGACCGCCGGCGACCAGCTCGTCCGGCGGGAGCTGTGCGACGAGGCAGTCCGGCTCGGGAAGCTGCTGGCCGTTCTGATGCCCGACGAGCCGGAGGTACTCGGCCTCCTCTCGCTCATGCTCTTCCACGACTCGCGCCGCGAGGCTCGGACGAGCCCGGAGGGTGAGCTGATCCTGCTGGAGGATCAGGACCGCTCGCTCTGGAACCGTGACCGCATCGAGGAGGGACGCCGCGTGTTGCAGCGGTCGTTCAGCCTGGGCTCGC
>DASSXA010000015.1:0-2881 GCA_035704315.1 Gaiellaceae bacterium | reverse complement strand
GTGTGGTCGCCGAACGGGCCTTCGTTCGTGAGGTCGTCCTTCTGGACGTACCCCTCTAGGACGATCTCGGCGTTCGCCGGCACCTCCAGGTCGACCGTCTTGCAGCGAACGAGCTCGACCGGCTCGCCCTTGAGGAAGCCGGCGAGCATCAGCTCGTCGATGTGCTTCGGAAGCGGTGCCGAGGCCGAATACGTCGTCACTGGGTCGAGCCCCAAGGCGACGGCAACGTCGAGACGGCCGTCGGCGGCGAGGTAGTCCATCCGGCCGTCCTTGTGGATCTGCCAATGCATCGCCGTCGTCCGCTCGTCGAGGACCTGCATCCGGTACATCCCCACGTTGCGGACTCCGGTGTGGGGGTCCTTCGTGATCACCGCGGGGAGCGTGATGAACGGCCCCGCATCACCCGGCCAGCACGTCTGCACCGGAAGCACGCCGAGGTCGATGTCCTCGCCGGTGAGAACGATCTCCTGCGCCGGCCCGCTCCGAGCGGTCTTCGGCAGCGAGTCCGCGATCGACTTCAGCTTCTTCAGGCCCCGGACCTTCTCGGCAAGGCCCTGGGGCGGCTGCATCTCGAGGACGTCCTCGAGCTTTCGGGCGACCGCGTCGAGGCTCGGGGCGTCGAATGCCATGCACATCCGGCGTTCGGTCCCGAACTGGTTGATCAGGAGCGGATGACGGGACTTGGGGTTGGTGAAGATCAGCGCCGGCCCGCCGCTTTCGATCGTGCGGTCGACGATCTCCGTGACCTCGAGGTGCGGATCGACCTCGACGTCCACGCGAAGGAGCTCGTTCTCCCGCTCTAGCAGGGAAATCCAATCGCGGAGCGAGGCGGCAGGCGCCATGGAGGTCAGTCTAGGGAGAGGGCGATTTCCACGGCGGCGGCGACATCCAGGTCGCGGCCGGCTTCGTAGCGGTCCGGCGCGGCGGAGGCTGTGGCCCGCAGCCGGTCGGAGTAGAGCTCACGTCGCCGGAGCGTGAAGTTGAGGCGCTTCTCGTAGGTCTCGGTGAAGCCCCAGAGCAAGGCGGCGCGCTCCGTTTGGCCGCGTTCGGCAGCAATGGCCGCGAGGCCGGCTACGTCGTAACAGACGAGGCGATCCGAACCGATCTCCCATGACACCCGCAGACCTTCGCGGTAGTCCTCTTCGCTCGCGTCCAAGTTGCCAGACGCAAGCTCGAGGTCGCCCAGCGAGTGGATCGAGGAGGCCATGCTGAACATGTCCGCCCTCGCCCTGGACAGCTCGGCCGACTCTCGCAGCAGTTCCCGGGCCCGCTCGGTTTCGCCGACGGCCCCGGCCTGTTGTCCACGAAGGTGCAGGATCCGCCGGACCCCGGCATCGTTGCCGAGCTTCCGCTGCAGCGCCTCGGCCTCGTCGAGAATGGGCCCGGCCTCCTCGGGCTCGCCGAGCTCCAGCGGTCCCACGGCGAGCCCGGTGAGCGCCCACGCGATCCCTTCCTCGCTGCCGACGGAACGAAAGTATTCGAGCGCCTCCTGGGACCTCGAGAACGCCAGCTCGTGCTGGCCGCGGACACCGGCCACCGTCGCGCCGGCCATGAGCGCCTTGGCGCGAACCTCCGCGTCGACCCGCTCCGGGCGGGCGAAGAACGCTTGGAGCCACCGCTCGCCTTCGACGGCGAGATTCCGATCGAGCCAGACCATTGCCAGGGCCCCGACAAGCCGCAGGCCGAGCTCGATCTCCCCGCTCTGGAGCGCCCAGCCGAGCGCGGCGCGAACGTTGTCCCACTCGGTGCGAAAGCGCTCTCGCACGGCCGCTTGCTGCGGGCCCAGGTAATCGAACTCCACGGCCTCGGCCAGCCTGGTCATGTACTCCGCATGTCGTCGACCGATCTCGTCGGCCTCGCCGGACTCTTCTAGCCGTTCGACGGCGTACTCGCGGATCGTCTCGAGCATCGAAAAGCGCTCCGCGTCCCGGCGGATGAGGCTCTTGTCGAGCAAGGAAGCGAGCGTGTCGAGCTCGGCCTCGCAGACAGTCTCGGCCGCGTCCAGCGTGAAGCCGCCGGAGAAGACGCCGAGCCGGCCGAAGAGCTGCTGCTCTCCGCCCGAGCAGAGCTCGTAGCTCCACTCAATCGTCGCGCGCAACGTCCGCTGCCGCTCGGGCAGGTCGCGCCGTGACGCCGTGAGGATGGGCAGGCGCCGGTCTAGCCGCGCGAGAAGCTCGCCGGGCGGGAGGACCTTGACGCGCGCCGCCGCGAGCTCGATCGCAAGCGGGAGGCTGTCGAGGCGGCGGCAGATCTCCGCGAGTCGGCCGTAGTCGGCGGTGAAACCGGGCAGAACGGCTTCGGCGCGCTGGCGGAAGAGCTCGACAGCGGGCGCTTCGGCGAGAGGCCTGAGCGGAAACTCCCGTTCGCCGGAGATCCTCAGCGGCTCGCGGCTCGTCGCCAGAACAGTGAGGTTCGGACACTCGGCGAGCAGGTGGGCGAGGTCACCCGCTGCGGCGACGACCTGCTCGAGGTTGTCGAGGACGAGCATGAGCTCGCGGGTGCCGATGTGTGCCGCCGCGTCCGAGTCGGTGTCGAGCGCATTTGCGATCGTGGGCAGCACGAGGCTTGCCTCCCTGATCGCAGCCAGCTCGACGAGCGTGACACCTTCGTCGAACGACTCGACCAGCTCCGACGCGGCGGCGACGGCGACGCTGGTCTTCCCAATCCCTCCGGGGCCGGTGACCGTGACCAATCGTGCACGCTCGCTCCCGAGGAGGCGCAAGAGCTCCGCGAGCTCGCGCTTGCGCCCGAGCAGCGGAACGACCTCGAGCGGCAGATGCGCATGGTTGAGGCTCCTGAGCGGGGGAAACTCCGCGCGTCCCAGCTGGAAGAGCCTGATGGGGAAGCCGAGATCCTTCAGGCGGTGCTCGCCGAGATCACG
>DASSXA010000014.1:0-3451 GCA_035704315.1 Gaiellaceae bacterium | reverse complement strand
GACGTCGGCCGGCACAAGCTGCTGACCGCGGCCGACGAGGTATCGCTGGCGAAGCGCATCGAGCGCGGTGACCTGACCGCCAAGCGGCACATGATCGAGTCGAACCTCCGGCTCGTGGTCTCGATCGCCAAGGGCTATCGCGGCCTGGGCGTTCCCTTCCTCGATCTCATCCAGGAGGGCACGCTCGGGCTCAACCGCGCGGTCGAGAAGTTCGACTGGCGGCGCGGCTTCAAGTTCTCGACCTACGCGACCTGGTGGATCCGCCAGTCGGTGCAGCGCGCCGTCGCCAACCACGCGCGCACGATCCGCGTGCCGGTGCACGTCGTCGAGCGGCAGCAGAAGCTGTCCCGCGCCGCGCGCAGGCTCGAGGTCGAGCTCGGGCGCGAGGCGACGAAGGACGAGCTCGCGGAGGCAACCGGCCTGCCCATGCAGCACGTCGACGAGGCGCTGGGCGCCGCCCATGCGTCGGTTTCGCTCAACCAGACGGTTGGCGCGGACGACGAAGGCGAGCTCGGCGATCTCTTCGCCGACCGCGAGGCGGCCGATCCGTTCGACGAGGCCGAGGAGTCCCTGCGCAAGCAGGGCGTCCGCCGGGCGCTGGACGCGCTGCCGGAGCGCGAGCGGCGGATTCTCGAGCTCCGCTTCGGCTTCGAGGGCGAGCCATGGACGCTCGAGGCGATCGGGCACGAGCTCGACCTGACGCGCGAGCGCGTCCGGCAGCTCGAGGCGCAGGCGCTGGCGCGGCTTGCGGCACTGCGCGACCTGGCCGCGGTCTCGGCGAACTAAGAGCATTGGGGCCGGCCTTCGGGCTCGGCTCCTTACCGAATACGCCACGTCCAGGCGCTGTCCGTTGACGTGGCTTTAGGACGCTGTCGAGGGCCTGTCCCCGGGCAAGGTTTCTTGGGAGTGTGGAGCCCCCGGCGCCAGAGAGGCCGCAGAAAGTCGGAGACTTCCTGCCAAAAAGTACGCGCGAGAGTTAACCTCTCTCCCGCTTGATCGTCATAGCTTCTTAACAGTCCGTGTGGCCGCCAGGGGTCGCAGTCGAAAGGAGCAACACGTGAGGGGAAAGAGGCACATTGCGGCATTAGTCGTCGTCGCAAGCTTTATTGGGCTTGGGGCGGCAGGTGCCGCCACGAACGTCACGTTCGTCTTTGCCGGGGCAGCCGATCCGACGTACGTGGATCCGGCCCTCGTCTCTGACGGCGAGTCGTTCAGAATCACCAAGCAGATCTTCGAGGGTCTCGTCGAGCTCAAGCCGGGTTCGACAACGCTTCAGCCCGCCTTGGCAACTCGTTGGACTCCGAGCCGTGACGGTAAGACCTGGACGTTCACGTTGCGCAAGGGGGTCAAGTTCCACGACGGCACGGCGTTCAACTCGGCCGCCGTCTGCGCGAACTTCAACCGCTGGTACAACTGGACGGGGCCGTTCCAGGACGCTTCAGCGAGTTACTACTACCGCCAGATCTTCGGCGGGTTCAAGAAGAACGAGTCCACCGGCCTCGGCAAGCCGCTGTACCAGAGCTGCCGCGGCAAGGGACGCTATGTCGCGGTGGTGAAGCTGCGGCGGCGCAACGGCCCGTTCGTTCCGTCGCTCGTGCTGTCGGCGTTCTCGATGCAGAGCCCGACGGCGATGAAGAAGTACGGGGCCAACCAGGGCGAGCTGGCGTCGGGGACGTTCAGACCGACGGGCACCTATGCCTTCTCGCATCCCACGGGCACCGGCCCGTACAAGTTCGAGTCCTGGACCGTTGGTCAGCGGGTCGTCCTGACGCGGAACAACTCGTACTGGGGCAAGAAGGGCGCACTGGCGCGAGTCATCGTCAGGCCGATCAGCAACAACACAGCGAGGCTCCAGTCCCTGCAGACCGGCGAGGTGAACGGTTACGACCTCGTCGCGCCGCAGGACATGCCGACGATCAGGAACGATCAGCGGCTCAGGCTGCTGAACCGGCCGCCGTTCAACGTCGCCTACGTGACGATCAACTCGTCCAAGCCGCCGATGAACAACATCCTGGTGCGGAAGGCGGTTGCCTACGGGCTCGATCGTGCGTCCGTCGTCCGGTCGTTCTACGCCGGCCGCGCGGTTGTGGCCAACGAGTTCATGCCGCCGGCGATCCCGGGGTACGAGCCCAAGGTCACGAAGTACCCGTACAACCCGAACCAGGCCAAGGCGCTGCTCCGCAGGGCGGGGCTGTCGCTTCCGGTCAAGATCGAGTTCTGGTGGCCGACGAACGTGTCGCGGCCGTACATGCCGAGCCCGAACTTGAACTTCCAGGCCTTCAAGGCGAGCCTGGAGCAGTCCGGATTCGACGTCACCGCGGTGAGCATGCCGTGGCGGCCTGACTACGTGAAGCACGTCAACGAAGGCACCGGCGGTCACCTGAACCTGATCGGGTGGACCGGCGACTACGCCGACGCCGACAACTTCGTCGGGACGTTCTTCCAGAGCGCGAACCCGCAGTTCGGTCTGACCAGGACCGGCGCGCACAAGAAGATCGCGCTGCTCCTGGACAAGGCCGAGGCCGAGGTCAACCAGGCGAAGCGGGTGAAGCTCTACAAGCAGATCAACAAGCTCATCGCTGACTTCGTGCCGGGCGTGCCGTATGCGCACTCGACCCCGGCCGTCGCAGTCCAGCGGCGAGTTCACGGCTACAAGCCGAGCCCTGTCGGAACCGAGTCGTTCTACGGGGTCACGGTCGGAGGCCAGTAGTAGGAATCAGGGAGTAACGCAGCCGGCGAGCGACTAGATGCTTCGGTTCATCGTTCGCCGGCTGCTTCTCCTTGTCCCGATTCTCGTCGGGCTCTCGATCCTCGTCTTCTTCTGGGTCAGGGCGCTGCCCGGGAGCCCGGCTGACTCCATCCTCGGCGAGCGGGCGACGCCCGAGCTCGTCAAGGAGTACAACGAGCGCTTCGGTCTCGACGACCCCGTGTACATCCAGTACTGGAAGTACGTGAAGACGACGGCGACCTTCGACTTCGGCGTCAGCTCCGCGACGCACCGGTACGTCACGGACGAGATCAAGGAGCGCTTCCCGGCAACGGTCGAGCTGGCGATCGGCGCAATGATCTTCGCGGTCTCGTTCGGCATCCCGCTCGGGTTCTTCGCCGCCAAGCGATACGGAGGAGCTTTCGACCACGCCAGCCTGTTCTTATCGCTGATCGGGGTCTCGATCCCGGTCTTCTTCCTGGCCATCCTCCTGAAGTACGTCTTCGCGGTGAGGCTCGGCTGGTTACCCAGCGTCGGCCGGGTCAGCGTCGAGCTCGAAGCCGAGCATCCGACGAACTTCTACATCCTCGACGCGATCATCACGCGGGACTGGGTGTTGCTCAAGGACTCGATCGAGCACCTCATCCTGCCCGCGATTGCACTCGGCTCGATCCCGCTCGCGATCATCTCGCGCATCACGCGCGCATCGGTGCTCGACGTCCAGAACGAGGATTACGTGCGCAC
>DASSXA010000174.1:0-2150 GCA_035704315.1 Gaiellaceae bacterium | reverse complement strand
TCGAGCGAAATCGGCTGCCGACCCGAAGTCCGTGGGAGTGCACGGCGCCCAAACGATCCAGCAGTGCCTGGACGCCGGGCTGCTCGACGAGATCCACATCGATCTGGCTGCCGTGTTGCTAGGCGCAGGTGTGCGGCTTTTCGACCACCTCGCGAACACACCGGTCGTCCTCGGGAATCCGACAGTCGTCACCGGTGTGGGCGTCACGCATCTGCGCTATCCCGTGCACACGTCGTAAGACCTACTCGGAATCGGCGCGACTACAGAGTTGCGATTACCCCGACTGCATTCCAGCGACGAGTAACTCGCGGACTCTCAAGGCACAACCCTGCGCATTACACAGTTCCTCTTGCCCTTGGGACGGAGATAGGTAAAGCCGGCCCGCTCGTAGAGGGACCGTGTGCCGTTGTAAAGCACGGACACCTTTGGCCGTCGGTGTCATGCGGGTACCCCTCGACAACCCCGCCGCCGGCCTGAGCAATCAGATCCACAGCACCACAAAGGGCGGCCGCCGTGACTCCTCTGCGCCGGTACTTCTTGTCCACGAAAATGCAGGTGATCCGGTAGTCGGGCGGCCTGTCGAGAGCTGCCTCATACTCCTTGCGGTGGTGGATGTTGGGCAGTTCCTCCGGAGTGCCGTACTGGCACCACGCCGCTGCCTCATCACCGTCGAACACCAGCGCAGCGTGTGCGCGGCCCTCCTCGACCAACCGCTTCTTGAGGGCACGGTTGCCCTCGGCCGTGAACGTCTTCTCGGCATGGAAGGTGTGGAACCAGGTGCACCAACAGCCACCGAACACACCGTTGTGCCGATCGACGAGCCGCGAGAATGCCTCCCAGGTATTCGCATCGAGCGGCCTGACCACGTAGTCCGTCATGGGTTCTCCTTGACTCTCGTGCGGGCGGCGTAACCCGGCACTGTGAGAGGCGAAAGCGACTTAGTTAGTAACTACAGAGTTGCCCTTATCCCCGAATAGCCGAAGGGGCGTGGCGCGCTCGAGAGCTACGCTTCACAGCTCGCGTAGGGCCGCGAGGACCTCGTCGACCGTGTGACAGATGCGCCCGCACGACTCGATCGCGCCTGCGACGAACAGGTTCATGCCGCCGCCTACGACGTTCACCTGGCGGCGACGCTCGAGGCGGATGTCGGTCGAGATCGCGACGATGCCCCGGTACTGGTCGCCGCCGCTCCGCACTAGCTCGGCGAACATGCCGATCTCGCACGCCGTCCCGTCGTCGACGATCGGGCCGTCGAGCCACGCGACGAGAGCGTTCGAAGACCGGAGTCCCTCGGCGTCGATCCGGTAGACGGCGTCGACGCCGACGTCGGTCAGCTCGGGGAAGTTCTCGTGGGGGACGAAGCAGTCGAAGCCCTCCGCCCGCAGGCGTTCGGCAAGGGCGTCGAGCCACGAGCGCTCGGCCTCGGAGAACAGCGGCCCGGCGACGTAGAGGCGCATGAGCGCGGCACGCTACACCGCCCGGAGCTCGAACCAGAAGAGTGAGCCGACGCCTGGCTGGCTCCTGAAGCCGATGCGCCCGTCGTGGGCCTCAACGATCTCGAGGGGACTACAGACTTGTTTTATCCCTGACTACCTCCCAAGGGACAGTACGCTCGCCCAGCCCAGGATCGCTGCACACGCGTGCGCGTCCCGAAGGTCCGGACGGGTCCTAACTGTGCCGCCGGTTTGCTGAGGGTTGCCCGCCGAGAGGGGAGAACCCCGAGCCTCACGGCGATCGTCCTGTGTCGCGCCGCTGCACTAGGCTCGGAGCGATGCTGATCTACTCGATGAACGTCTCGGTGGACGTCTCGGTGGACGGCTTTATCGCCGACCGCGAGGGCGCGTTCGGGTGGACGTTCCCTAGCGAGGAGCTGTTTCGTTTCCACACCGCGCTGGTAAGCGAGCTCGGCGGGTTTCTCTTCGGCCGCAAGCTCTACGAGACGATGCTGGTGTGGGAGACGGATCCTTCGATGCGCGACGACGAGCTCGGGGCCGCGTTCGCCGACGTCTGGTGTGCGATCCCGAAGGTCGTCTTCAGCCGCACGCTCGACAGTGTCCAGGGCAACGCCCGGCTCGCCGAGGCGCCGCTCGCCGAAGAGGTCGCCGCGGCACGCGACGCGACCGACAAGGACGTCGAGATCGGCGGCGCCG
>DASSXA010000114.1:0-5105 GCA_035704315.1 Gaiellaceae bacterium | reverse complement strand
CGCGATCGAGTCAGCGCTCGCGCGGTGACCGATCGACACCTTCGGATCGGCGCGGTCGCCCTGGCGCTCGTCGGCATCGCGGTCAGCGGGTATCTGCTTTGGGTCCACGAGGCCGGCTCGACAATCGTGTGCGCCACCGGCGGCTGCGAAACGGTCCAGCACTCGCGCTACGCCGAGATCATGGGCATACCGGTTGCCCTCCTCGGCTTGGCCGGGTACGTGCTGCTCGTCGGGACGGCGCTGCTTCGAACCGGGCGGGCGCTCTTTGCACACACCGTTCTCGCGGTTACTGCGGCTGTCTTCAGCCTGTACCTCGTCTACGTCCAGCTCGAGCTCATCGGCGCGATCTGCGAGTGGTGCCTGGTGAGCGATGCGATCGTGAGCGTGCTGGCGATCCTCGCGCTGCTTCGCTTCCGGATCGCCCAGCCCGCGTAGCTCCCGCCCTAGGCGTCGGCGACGACGCGGGCTACGTCTAGCGTCGACAGCACGCCGACCGGCCGGGTCGAATGCCGGTCGATGACCAGGAGGTGGCTCACCCCGTGCTCGGTCATCAACTGGACGGCGCGGCCAAGCGGTTCCCGCATCCCGACCATGACGGCCGGCGTCGCCGCTACCTCGCCGGCGGCGGTGTCCGCCACTCCGTCGTGCCTGAAGGCCGCGGCGAGATCGAGGTCGGAGACCACACCCCACGGAGGCAGCTCCTGCTGCGTTCTGGAGCTCACGACGACGCAGTGGATCCCGTGGCCGACCATCATCTGAGCAACCTTCGAGAGCGGCGTATCGACATCGCAGGTCACCACTCCGTGGTGCATCGCGTCGGCGACTGTCAGGCTGTCAACGGCGGTCTTCACGAGCGCTCCTTTCGTCGATCTGGCTCGAGTGTCGGGGCCGGCAAGGGTCGATGGCATCGGAGGCGGCGCGGATGCAGCTGCGGTCAAGTACCGATGCGCCGGCGCCGCCGGCTGTCCGACGATGATGCGCATGGCGGCCGTTCTGGCGGCACTCGACAACAGCCTTGCGGTGAATCCTGTCCTGGTCATGGCTCGAGCGCTCGCCCGCCTTCTTGGGGACCGTGTCCAGGCAATCCACGTCGTCGGCGAAGGAGCGCGAGCCGCCGAGGAGGCGACCATCGCGGCAGGAGTACCGCTCCGACTCGGCAACGGACCGGTCGTGGAAAGCCTTGTCGAGGCGGGGCAGGCGGACGGTGTCTCGGCCCTGGTGATCGGGGCCCGCGGCACCATCACATCACACCGCGCCCTTGGCTCAACCGCACTCGCCGTCGTGACCTCGCTGGAGACGCCGGTCGTGGTTGTGCCGCCCGTGGCCGAGGTTGCGCCGAGGATCCGTCGGGTGCTCGTACCGCTCGAAGGGACCATGTCGAGCTCTCTGGCACCGCGTTCGATCATCGAGCTTGCCGGCGGCTCGGAGGTCGAAGTCGTCGTTCTGCACGTCGACGGCCCGGACGACGATGACGAGCGGTGGACGCGCGAGTTCCTCGCCCGCTTCTGCCCCTGGGGCCTTGGCAACGTTCGGATGGAGCGGCGGACGGGTAGGCGCGAGGACGTCCTTCCGCTCGTCGCCGATGAGCTGCAAGCAGACTTGATCGTGCTCGGATGGGCACAACAGCTGTCGCACGGGCGAGCGCCGATCGTCCGTGCAACGCTCGAGCGGTCCAAGATTCCGGTGATGTTGATCCCCGTGTCGGTGGAAGGAGAGGCGAATGCGCGAGCCTAGGACCACGCTGGAGGCGACAGAAGGACCGTTGGCTTCGGAGGAGCTCCGCCTGCTCAACGCGTACTGGCGCGCCGCCAACTACCTGTCCGTCGGCCAGATCTACCTGCTCGACAACCCGTTGCTCCGCGAGCCGCTCCGGCCCGACCACGTGAAGCCGCGCCTGCTCGGCCACTTCGGCACGACGCCTGGGCTGAACCTCGTCTACGCGCATCTGAACCGTGCGATCCGGGCGCGAGACCTGAGCGCGATCTACGTCACCGGGCCCGGCCACGGTGGGCCGGGGCTCGTCGCGAACGCCTACCTCGAGGGGACGTACTCGGAGGTCTATTCGCGGGTGGGGCTGGACGAGGACGGGCTCCGCGAGCTGTTCCGCCAGTTCTCGTTTCCCGGCGGAATCCCGAGCCACGTCGCGCCCGAGACTCCAGGGTCGATCCACGAGGGCGGGGAGCTCGGATACGCCCTGGCGCACGCCTACGGCGCCGCCTTCGACAATCCTGATCTGCTCGTCGCCTGCGTCGTCGGGGACGGCGAGGCCGAGACGGGCCCGCTGGCGACCAGCTGGCACTCGAACAAGTTCCTGAACCCGAAGACCGACGGCGCGGTCCTGCCGATCCTGCACCTGAACGGCTACAAGATCGCCAATCCGACGGTGCTCGCGCGGATTCCCGAGGGCGAGCTGGTCTCGCTCTTCGAGGGTTACGGCTACCGGCCCGTGCTTGTCACGGGTGGCTTCGACGGCGAGCCGCACGAACACGTGCACCAGCGGTTCGCGGCGGGGCTGGACGAGGCGCTGGACGAGATATCGGCGATCCAACGCCGCGCGCGGGACGGCGGCGAAGCCCGCCGCCCTCGTTGGCCGATGATCGTCCTGCGCACGCCCAAGGGTTGGACGGGGCCGCGCGAGCTCGACGGCGTCCCGGTCGAGAACAGCTGGCGCTCGCATCAGGTCCCGATGACGGACGTACGGGACAACCCCGCTCATCTGAGCGTGCTCGAGGACTGGATGCGGAGCTACGGCCCGGAAGAGCTGTTCGACGAAGACGGCACGCTCATTCCGGACCTGGCCGCGCTGCCTCCTACCGGCGAGCGGCGCATGGGCGCGAACCCGCACGCGAACGGCGGTTTGCTCCTTCGGGAGCTGTCGCTACCGGACTTCCGTGACTACGCGGTGAAGGTCGATGGCCCTTGCCGCGAGAAGAGCGAGGCTACGCGCGTCCTCGGGTCGTTCCTCCGCGACGTCATGCGGCGCAATCCCGAGCGCTTTCGGATCATGGGCCCGGACGAGACCGCGTCGAACCGGCTCAGCGAGGTGTTCGAGGCGACCCGCCGCACCTGGCAGGCCGAGATCCTGCCCACAGACGAGGGACTGTCCCCGGACGGGCGCGTAATGGAGGTGCTGTCGGAGCACCTCTGCCAGGGCTGGCTCGAGGGGTATCTACTCACCGGAAGACACGGCCTCTTCAACTGCTACGAGGCCTTCATCCACATCGTCGATTCAATGTTCAACCAGCATGCGAAGTGGTTGAAGGTGACGCGCGGCATCCCCTGGCGCCGGCCGATCGCCTCACTGAACTACCTGCTCACGTCCCACGTCTGGCGCCAGGATCACAACGGCTTCTCGCACCAGGACCCGGGCTTCATCGATCACGTCGTCAACAAGAAGGCTGAGATCATCCGCGTCTACCTGCCGCCTGACACGAACACGTTGCTCTCGGTGGCCGACCACTGCCTTCGCAGCCGGGACTACGTGAACGTGATCGTCGCCGGCAAGCAGCCCAGCCTGAACTACCTCTCGATGGACGAAGCCATCGTCCACTGCACGCGGGGGATCGGCATCTGGGAATGGGCCTCGAACGACGACGGGCAGGAGCCGGACGTCGTGCTGGGCTGTGCGGGGGACATTCCGACGCTCGAGACCGTTGCGGCAGCGGCGATCCTCCGGGACCGCCTTCCCGACCTGCGCGTGCGTGTCGTCAACGTCGTGGACCTCATGCGCCTTCAGCCGGAGTCGGAGCACCCGCACGGCCTCTCCGACAGCGAGTTCGACTCGCTCTTCACAACGAGCAGGCCGATCGTCTTCGCGTACCACGGGTATCCGTGGCTCATTCACCGTCTCACCTATCGGCGGCGCAATCACGAGAATCTCCACGTCCGGGGCTACAAGGAGGAGGGGACGACGACGACCCCGTTCGACATGGTCATGCTCAACGACCTCGATCGCTTCCATCTCGTGATCGACGTCATCGACCGCGTTCCGAAGCTGGGGGAACGTGGAGCGGCGCTGCGCCAGGAGCTCGTCGACACCCGCCTGCGAGCACGAGCCTGGACGCGGGAGCACGGAGACGACCAGCCGGAGATCCGGGACTGGACCTGGCCGCACTGAGCCGAATCTAAGTCCACGCGTATCAATGTTGCGTTCGTGGCTGTGCTCGGGCTCATCCCGCTCGGCGCCGGCCGACGTGCTTCGCGCCCTCGGCTACGCACAGGTCAATCTCTACGGAGCCTCCTATGGCGCCACGGCGGCGCAGTACTTCCTCGCCGGGCACGACGAGCTCGTGCGGACGGTGACCCTGGACGGCGGAACGCTGCTGGATGTCCCGATCTTCGAGCTGTGGGGCCGAAACGGGCAGCGCGCACTCCGGCTGATCCTGGAGCGCTGCGGCGCATCGAAGCCGTGCCGCGCGCGCTACCCACGCGTCCGCCGGGAGACGTTCGAGGTGATGGCGGCACTTCGGCGCAGGCCGGTTCGGATCGACGGGATCTCCATCGACGCCCCAACGGCGGCCGGGGTCTTGCAGTCGCTCTCTCGCACGCCGGAAGGCGCCGGTCGCATCCCCTGGCTCGCGCACCGGGCGCGACTCCGCGATTGGAAGCCGTTCGCCCGCGAGCTTCGAAAGGGCTCGGCCGGCTCCGGTATGCGGCGGGTGATGCACTGGTCGATCGTCTGCAACGAGCTGTGGGCGCGGTGGAGCCCGCGCCGCAGCGCCGCAGCGAGCCGCGGCACCTACCTGGCCGAAAAGCGAGCGCTGGACGCTCGGCTCGTCTCCGCTGCGTGCTCGGTCGTTCCCAAGACCGAACAACCCGCGTGGTCCGGGAGGCGCGTCAGCTCGGACAAGCCGGTTCTCCTGGTCGTCGGCGGAGCCGATCCGCAGGATCCGCCCTCGAACGTGGCGCACGCCACGGCAGAGCTTCCCAACAGCCGTACGATCGTCGTTCCCGCGGGCGGGCACGGGTCAGTCCAGCTCGGCTGCATGCCGAGCGTCGCACGGCGGTTCATCGAGCGCGGAACGGCGGCCGGGCTGGACGCTCGCTGCGTGCGGCGCTATCGGCCGCCCCCGTTCGTCCTTCGTTGAGGCGCTCAGGGATTTCCC
>DASSXA010000033.1:0-2187 GCA_035704315.1 Gaiellaceae bacterium | reverse complement strand
GACGACACCGAGGGCTACTTCATCGAGCCGACGGTGCTCGAGACGAGCGATCCGCACTCCGAGTTGATGCGGGAGGAGCTCTTCGGGCCGATTGTCACCACGTACGTCTACCCGGAGAAGAAGTGGGACGAGACGCTGGAGCTCGTCGACAACACGGCTTCCTACGCGTTGACCGGTGCGATCTTCTCCGAGGACCGCTCCGCGATCGAGGAGGCGGAGGACAAGCTTCGCTATGCGGCCGGGAATTTCTACGTCAACGACAAGCCGACCGGGGCGGTCGTTGGCCAGCAACCGTTCGGCGGCTCCAGGGCGTCGGGGACGAACGACAAGGCGGGCTCGATGTGGAACCTGATCCGGTGGGTGAGTCCGCGGACGATCAAGGAGACGTTCGTTCCCCCTACGGACTACCGCTACCCGTTCATGGCGCCGGAGACCGACGGCGCCGGGCCGTCGAGCTCTTAACCCGGCTTCAACAACCAATAGCCCGTCGAAACGTCTGAACTCAGGCATGGGCCGCCGTGTCATCCTGGTCGCCGCGGCGGCCCTAGCCATTCTCGCCGGAACGGCGGGAGCCGGGGTCATCAAGGGAACCAAGCGCGCCGACGTGCTCCGAGGCGGTCCCGCCGCCGACCGCATCGACGCAAGGGCGGGAAACGACCGGATCAAGGTCGACGGCGGCGGGCGAGACACGGTCCGCTGCGGCCGCGGTGCGGATCTCGTGAACGCCGATGCCTCCGATCGCCTCGCGAGCGACTGCGAGACGGTCGCGCGAGTGATCGCTCGCGACTCCCACACCGCGCCCGCCCAGCACTCGACGATCGCAGAGCCCGACAGCTTTGCCTGGGGGAACAAAGTCGTAGCGACGTTCCAGGTCGGCCGTTTCCGGGACGGCGGGGCGGTGTCGATCGGCTGGGCCACGTCGAACGATGCGGGACGTACGTGGCGCTCCGGCGTCCTCCCCGCGCTCACGACTGCGTCGAGGCCTGCAGGCCCGTGGCCTCGTGCGAGCGATCCCGTCGTGGCCTACGACTCCATCCACGGCGTGTGGCTGATCGCGTCGCTCGCCCTGAACGACGGGGACGCCGCCGCGGTCGTCGTCAGTCGGTCAGCGGATGGGCTCAGGTGGAGCGCACCGTCGACCGTGACGGAGGCGCCGTTCGAGCCGAACCTGCTGCTCGACAAGGAGTGGATCGTCTGTGACAACGGGCCGCTCAGCCCGCACCGGGGGAGCTGCTACGCCACGTACAGCGATTTCCGCACGCTCGAGCTCTCGTTCCAGACCTCTCGCGACGGCGGTCTCACCTGGGACGCTCCGGTCGGCGTGCCGGAGAACGCAGGCCGCGCCTCGATGATCGGCGCAGCCGCCCCCGCGCCGCAGCCACTCGTCCAGCCGGACGGCGACCTGATCGTGCCGTACTACGACGAGGATCGGCTTGCCGCGCTCCGGTCCTCGAACGGCGGGCTCTCTTTCGACTCGCCGGTGACGATCGCGCCGACACGGTTCAAGGGGACGCCGGGGCTGAGAGCGCCGCCGCTCCCCAGCGCCGAAATCGACAGGGCGGGGACGGTGTACGTGGTCTGGCCGGATTGCAGCCAGCCTTGCGGACGCGACGTGCTCGTCGTGTCCCGTTCGGCAGACGGAATCACCTGGTCCGCCCCGACGCGCATCCCGCTCGGGTCCGGTGCGGATTTCGTCCTGCCCGGGCTCGCCGCGGATTCCGCGAGAGCTGGGCGCCTGGCGCTCGTGTACTACGCGTATCGACCCGGCTCGCTCCTCGACGTCGGCTTCACCACGTCCGTGAACGGCGGGCAGCGGTGGAGTGCGTCGCGCCGCCTGAACGCCCAGCCGATGCCCACCAGCTGGATTGCGAAAGCCGGCGGGGCCATGGTCGGCGACTACATGTCGACGTCGTTCGCCGGCGGGCGGGCGGTACCGGTCTTCGTGCTTGCCTCCAAACCGAGCGGACGGTTCAACCAGCCGCTCTTCGCGGCGTCTCTTCGGTGACGAACTGCCGCACCGCGTCTGAAAGCGCGTCGATCCGCTCGGGCACCAGGCTGTACAGGACGTAGTAGCCGTCACGGCGCGACTGGACGATCCCAGCGCTCGCCAGCTGTCGCAGGTGCTTCGAGAGCCCGGCCTCGGAGATCCCCAGCAACGGCGCTAGCTCCTGAGTGGAGCGAGGACGT
>DASSXA010000296.1:0-2033 GCA_035704315.1 Gaiellaceae bacterium | reverse complement strand
TACGACACGCAGCGGTTCGGCGCCCAGCTCTCCGGGCTCGAGCTCGCGGCCGAGTATCCGCTCGGAATCGGACCGGGGCAGTTCGAACGAGTCTCCGAGATCTCCGCGCACAGCACCTACGTCCGGGCGCTCGCCGAGGAGGGCGTCATCGGCTTGCTCGTCGTTCTCGCGATCATGCTTCTGACCCTCGGGTTCGCGGCGCGCAACGCGGCCCTGGGGGTGGACACCTACGGCATCGGCTCCGCGGCGCTCTTCGGCGCGTGGTGCGGAATTCTCGCCAACAGTGTCTTCGTCGACACCCTCCACTGGCGTCACCTGTGGCTCGTTGCCGCGCTGATCTGGGCGGCGACCGCGGTCAGGACGCGCTATCCGGGGAGGTAGGCTTGGATCGAGCTCCGAGCACCCACGATCGCGAGCCCGAGCGGCTTGGCGTCGAGACGATCCAGCAGCTCGCGCGTCGCGAGGGCAGTCTCGGGGGTCAGCCGGTCGGGGCGGCACACGACGAGCACCCCGTCGACTCGCTGCGCGAGGAGCTGGCTGTCGACGAGGCCAAGGAGCGGCGGGCCGTCGAGCAGGACGTAGTCGTAGTCGGAGCGGCGAATCTGGTCGAAGAAGGAGTCGAGCGCATTCCCGGCGAGCAGCTGAGCCGGATCCGGAGGAGTGCGGCCGCTCGCAAGAACGTGCAGACGGCCGGAGCCCGAGCGCGCGGCGCTGAGCTCGAAGATGCCTTCGCTGTCCCCGTTCATGTTTCCGGCCAGGACCTCGGCCAGCCCCGGGGTTTGCTCCACGTCGAAGAGCTCGTGGAGCTTCGGCCAGCGCATGTCCGCGGAGACAAGCCAGGTCCGCTGGCCCGCCTGCGAGAGGACAAGCCCGAGGGCGGCCGTCACTTCGGTCTTCCCCTCGCCCGCGAGCGCGCTCGTAACCAGGACGATGCGCTGGTTCGTCGCGGGCAGCTGTCGACGGAGCGATGCCTGGAGCGTCTGGTACGCCTCGTATTCGTGCGAGCTCACGGAGTGCGGCCGGTGGCCAATCCCGCGGCGGACGTAGGGAACCTCCGAGAGCACCGGGAGCTCCAGCAGTCGGCTCAGCTCACGGGAGCCGCTGATCCGCGGCTTCAGCTGTGCGCGGGCGAGGACGACCAGCGCGGCGATGAACACCGCGCCGAAGAATGCGAACAGGGTGTTGCGCAGCGGGCGGGGCGAGTACGGAACCTTGGGCGGCTGGGCCGCCTCGGCGAGCGACACCTCCGGGCCCGAGCTGGCGGCCTGGACCTTGAGGTTCGTGATTTCTTCGCGGATCTGGCTTCGTTCGGTCGCCGCGGGAATGCCTTGCTTGCCTTCGAGGGCGTTCAGGGCGGCTTGCAGGGTTGCCAGGGAGTCGGCCTGCCTGCGGTGCTCGACCCTACGCTGATCTGCGAGGAAGGTGGCGGCGACGACGTTCGCCGTGCGCGACGCGCCTTTCGCCGTGTCGTCGGTGGCGACCACGTTGATGATGTTCGCCGTCGGGTCGACGGAGGCATGGACCTTGTCCTGGAGCGTCGCGACGGTCTCGCCTGGAAGGCGTCTGCGCGCCTGCCTCAGTGTCTTTCGAGTCGTCAGGAGGACGTTGGTCGTGGCGAGACGGCGCTCCATCGAGGCCGCGTCGCGCGTGGCTGGATCCGCGGTCGATTCGACCAGGATCTTGGCCGTTGCCCGGTAGGTCTTCGGGAGGGCCATCGAGACGAGCAGGACGGCGCCCGTCAGCGACACGATGATGAAGGTGATCAGCAGCTTGCTGCGTCGAAGCGCGTCGACATACCGCCCAGTCTCGACCGGCTGGTCGGGCGGGAGCGCGGCGTAGCGGACGCGGCCGTCCACGAGATCGGCCATCACCTTGTAGATACGTTCAGGCGCGGAAAACGAACCCTGTTGGCGTTCGCAGTGCTATCGCTCGCCATGGCCGGCTGCACAGGCTCGCCGTCAGAGGACTCACCCGCCGCGCCGTCCGCAACGAGCCCGCCGAGCGTCCAGTTCCTCGGCCCGGAGCGTTTGACG
>DASSXA010000372.1:0-6755 GCA_035704315.1 Gaiellaceae bacterium | reverse complement strand
CGCGATCGAAGAGTCGGACATGATCGCGATCCCCGATCCGGAGACCTTCCAGCTCATGCCGTGGGTCGAGGGCGAGACGAAGGTCGCGCGGATGATCTGCGACATCGTCACGCCGGACGGCAAGCCGTACGACGGAGACGGCCGCTATGTCCTCAGGCGCGCGCTCGAGCGGATGAAGAGCATGGGCTTCGACACCTTCAACGTCGGCCCGGAGCTCGAGTACTTCATCTTCGAAGACGACAAGAGCACGCAGACCCTCGACGAGGGCGGCTACTTCGCGATGACGACGCTCGACGCCGCGACGGAGCTGCGCCAGCAGACGGTCCGGGCGCTCGAAGGCATGGGCATACCGATCGAGTACGTCCACCACGAGGTCGGGCCCTCGCAGCACGAGATCGACATGCGCTTCGCGGACGCCCTCTCGATGGCCGACCACACCGTCACGTACCGCCTGATCGTCAAGGAGGTGGCGAAGAAGGCGGGCTACCACGCGACCTTCATGCCCAAGCCGATCTTCGGCGAGAACGGTTCGGGGATGCACACGCACCAGTCGCTCTTCGCCAACGGGCGGAACGCGTTCTTCGACGGCGAGGACAAGTGGCATCTCTCCGAGCAGGGGAAGGCCTTTATCGCAGGCCAGCTGCGCCACGCACGCGAGATCGCGGCGGTCTTCGCACAGTGGGTCAACTCGTACAAGCGGCTTGTTCCCGGGTACGAGGCGCCGGTTTACACGGCGTGGTCACAGCGCAACCGGTCGGCGCTGATCCGGATTCCCGTCTACAAGCCCGGCCACGAGCAGGCGACCCGCGCCGAGATCCGCTGCCCCGATCCAGCCTGCAACCCGTACCTCACCTTCGCCTGCCTGCTCCATGCGGGCCTCGACGGAATCGAGCAGGGGTTGGAGCTCCCTGAGCCGATGGAGACGAATCTGTACCACCTGACGCCGGAGCAGCGTCGCGAGCGGGGCATCACCTCGCTTCCGGAGACGCTCGGTGAGGCGATCGACGAGCTTGCGGAGTCCGATCTCGCCCGTCAGGCGCTCGGCCCGCACATCTTCGACCGCTACATCGAGCTGAAGCGGAAAGAGTGGGATGACTACAGGGTGCAGCTGACGTCGTGGGAGCTCGAGCGCTACCTGCCGGTGTTGTGATCCCACAACGACTACGAGCTGCAGACGCAGCTCGTAGTCGGCCGTCAGTTCGTCCCACCCGCCGCAGCGGTGGGTGGGACCCGTGCATTTTTCCTCTTTTCCGCGCTTTCCGCCAGTAAGCAGGCCGTGCCTACAGGAAAGGCCTGATGGTTTCACGCGCGACGTTGAGGCCGACCACGCCGCTCGAACCATCGATCTCCTGGATCGCCTCGGCCGGAACGAGCCGACGCCGTCGCGACAGAAGGCCGGAGCGAACGGCCAATGCGTCGGGAACATCCGGCGCTTTGCCGTACATCGGGCACTCGACGCGCCCGACGACGCGGCCCCTGACATCGGCAACCAGGTAACCGATCGTCCGGCGGAGGTCGGGCAGCGCCGCTTCGCTCATGGCTTTGACGCTACGCCGCCGGTGTGAGCGTTTCCGACCTCAGTCGTAAAGAGTTTGTACGAAGGAGCGGAGCGCCGAAGACGGCGCTCCGCTCTTCGATTAGCTCAGGCCGCGCCGGGACGCATCCTGCGCCGGCCGCCGACCATGAAGAACGCGCCGGTGATGGCAAGCGCAATGGCGCCGGCGAGTGCAGCCGTCTCGGCCGGGCTCGGAGCCCAGGAGATCCCGGTGTCCGTTGCCGTACCCGTCACCGGGGCGGCGACCGGAGTCGACCGCGGGACCGCTCGGTCGTCCGGGGATACAGCCGACGTCGGCGCCGCGGTCGGCGCGGGCGTTGCCCGAGGAACTGCTCGGTCGTCCGGGGCCAGGCTCGGCGTATCGGCCGGTGCCGACCTGGGAACGGCCCGATCGTCGGGGGCGACGCTCGGGGTCTGGACCGGAGCCGACCGTGGAACCGCTCGATCGTCTACACCGAGGACCGGGTCGGGGGCCGGTGTCGCCCGCGACATCGCGCGGTCATCGACGCCCACGGTCGCTTCCGGCGCCGGTGCGGCCATCGACACTGCTCTGTCGTCAGGGCTGCCACTGGACTGGGTCGCGACCGCCCCGCGCGTGCCGAGAAGCGGGCCGGGCTCGGCCGATGCATTTGCCGCGACACCCGTTGCAGCTGTCGCCGCGACCGCGAGGGCAAGCACCGTCTCCCGCATCCCGTGGCCCTCGACATCGCTCACGATTGCCTGGCCGATCGCCTCGCGATCGAAGGTGAGGACTACGTCGTCACCTTGCGCCTCTTGCAGCAACTGCTCGAGGTCCTTTCGCTCCCATGAGACCGCCACGCTGTGCGTCTCAGCGGCCTCGCCGTCGGAGAAACGAGTGACATCGAGAACGAGCTCAATCGGGGCTTCCTCGCTCGCAAGAACGTCTTCGATCTCCGACCGCGACAGGGAGGTCGTGAGCCCTTCGCCCACATCAGCCGTAGGCACGAGCGATGCTCGTGCGGTGATTGCCTCCATTGATGCTCCTTTCGTCTCCCGACGTCGCTTGGCACGACGCCGTCTTCTTCATGACGCTGAAACCTGCATCGATCTTCCCAAGATTGCTGCGGTTTTTCAATGACGCCGGCGGCCGAGGCCTCAGGTCACCCTCCTACAATCAGGAGGCCTGATGGACACTTCCGAGCGGCACCTACGCCTCCTCACCGAGACGATCGCCGCGGTCAACTCGACGCTCGACCTCGAGGAGGTACTTGCGCTCGTCGCCCGCAAGGTCGCCGAGGCTCTCGACACCGAGGCCTGCTTCGTGTACCTCTACGACGAGGCCGGCGACGAGCTCGTCCTGCGTGCCACATATGGCACCTCGGTGGAGGCCATGACGCGCCGGCCCCGCATGCGCCCCGGGGAGGGGATTACCGGCACCGCCGCCGCGGAGCGGGCGCCGATCATGATCGCCGGCCAGGCTCACCTCGACCCCCGCTTCAAGGGGTTCCCGAATCTCCCCGAGGACCAGTACGAGTCGATCCTCGCGGTGCCGATCCTCGCCCGCGAGAAGCTCGCCGGCGCCCTGAACGTCCGCACCCTGGCGCCGCGTGAGTTCACCCGCGACGAGATCGACCTGCTCGTAGCGATCGCCGGTCAGGTGGCTCAGACGATCGAGCACGCAAAGCTCTACAGCGAGGCGCAGCAACGGGTCGGCGAGCTGGAGGCGCTGGCGCGCATCTCCGAGGCCGTCTCCGAGTCCCTGTACCTGGAGGAGTCGCTCGAGGCGATCGTCCGGACGACCGTTGACGCAGTCGGCGCCACCGGCGCCGCTCTCGTGCTCGAGGACGGAAAGATCGCGTGGCCAGAGGGGCGAGCCGGTTTGCATGCGGTTCGGCTTCCGCTCCGGTGGAAGGGACGCCAGATCGGCGAGCTCGTTTGCGACCGCGACACGGCCTTCACCGATCAGGAGCGAGCGCTGCTCTCCTCGATCGCACACCAGGCCGCAGTGGCGCTCGAGCACGGTCGCGCAGTCATGCGCGGCGTCCTGGCTCAGGAGATCCACCACCGGGTCAAGAACAACCTGCAGACCGTCGCCTCGCTGTTGCGGCTCCAGGCACGATCCGGCGACGGCGTCGATCCACGAAAGGCCCTCGACGACTCGGCGAACCGGATCCTTGCGATCGCAGCCGTTCACGAGGTGCTCACGCAACGCCGCCACGACGACGTCGAGCTCGCGGAACTTCTGGACCGTTTGCGAGCGATGCTCGTCCAGGGGCTGGGGTCACCGAAGCGGATCGAGTCCGAGCTCGAGCACATCTCGCTCGCCGGCGACCAGGCGACGGCACTCGCGCTCGTCTTCAGCGAGCTGCTTCAGAATGCGCTCGAGCACGGCGGAGAGACGGTCACCGTCAGGCTCACGCGCCAGAACGGGCTGATCCTCCTGGCCATCGCCGATGACGGCGAGGGGTTTTCCGGCGAGCCTTCGGGCACGGGGCTCTCGATTGTCGGAGCCCTCGTCCGAGACGAGCTGCGGGGAACGCTCGCGCTCCATTCGAACGGGGGCCTCCGGGTGGAAGTCGCCTTCCCCGCATGAGGATCCTCATTGCCGAGGACGAGACGATCATCCGCCTCGACCTCCGGAAGCTGCTCGAGGAGGCCGGACACCAGGTCTGTGCGGAGGCCCGCGACGGCGCCGAGGCGATCGAGCTGGCCGAGTCGGAAGCGCCCGAGCTGGCGATCCTGGACGTGAAGATGCCGCGGCTCGACGGGATCGAGGCGGCGCGGAGGATCCTCGAGGAGCGCCCGATTCCGATCGTGATGCTGACCGCCTACGGCCAGGACGAGCTCGTGGCCCGCGCGGTCGAGGCGGGGGTTTTCGGCTACCTCGTCAAGCCGTTTCGCGAGAGCGATCTGCTGCCGGCGATCGCGACGGCGCGCGCACGGCACGAGGAGCTCTCGGCGCTCCGCGAAGAGGCCGACTCGCTCGCTGAAGCGCTCGCGGCCCGAAAGGCAATCGAGCGGGCCAAAGGGATCCTCATGGAGCGGGACGGGATCTCCGAGAAAGAAGCATTCGACCGACTTCGCCGCGCCAGCCAGGTCTCGGGGAAACCGATGAAGGTCGTCGCCGAAGCCCTCGTCGCGACGCTCGCGCCCTAGGAGGGCGTCGACTCGAACATGACTTCCCAGCGGGCGAGCAGCTGCTGGAGCTCATCCCTCGCCGCCCGGTGGGCTGTCAGCAGCTCGACGTTGCCCCAGTCCTGTGCCAGGCGCTGCTCCAGCTCCGCGACTGCCTGCTCCTGGCGCTCGATCTCGCTCTCCAGCCGCTCGAGCGGAGTCGGGCCGGCGGGGCGTGCGAGGATCGGCTTCGTTTTCTGCTTCGGCGGTTTGGCAGCGGGCTCTTCGGCGCGCTCACGTTCCTGACGACGCCGGACCAGCTCGGCCCAGCCCCCGTCGTACGAACGGAGCTTGCCGTTTTCGATCGCAAGCGTCCGGTGCGCAACCGCATCGAGCAAGGCACGATCGTGCGAGACGAGTAGCACGGTGCCCGGGAAGGCTTCGAGCGCGGCCTCGAGCGCTTCACGGCTCTCGAGGTCGAGATGGTTCGTCGGCTCGTCGAGCACGAGCAGGTTCGCGCCCGAAGCGACCACGAGCGCGAGCGCGAGTCGTCGACGCTCTCCGCCCGAAAGGACGGACACCGGCTTGTCGTGCTCCTGCCAGCCGGAGAAGAGAAACCGGCCGAGCAAGGACTGGGCCTGAGGCCTGGAAAGTCCCGTGGCTCGTTGGGTGCACTCGAGGACGCTGCCGCGCTCGTCGAGCTCGATCTCGTGCTGCGAGAAGTACGCAGGCTCGACTCCATAGCCGAGCCGCGTCGTCCCTGCACCCGGCTCTCGCCGATCGAGGATCGTCTCCAGAAGGGTCGTCTTGCCCGAGCCGTTCGGGCCGACCAGCGCAGCGTGCTCGCCCCGCTCGAGGGCGAAGGAGACGTCGCGGAGGAGCTCCTTGTCGCCGGCCGTAAGGTCGAGCCTTTCGGTTTCGACGACGGTCCGGCCACTTCGAGACGGCTTGAGGAAGTCGAAGCCGAGCGTTCGCCGGCCGCTCGTGAGGCTCTCCAGCTCGTCGGCCGAGCGGCCGCGCTCGGCCTCGAGCCGGCCGATGTGGGTCAGCTTTGCTTGAGCCTGCTTGGCCTTCTGTTTCTTGTACCGGAAGCGCTCCACGAAGCGCTCGAGCCTGACGATGTCTGCGTCCAGGCGGCCGATCGTCTTCTCCGCCTGCTGCGCTCGGGCAGCCTTCTCCAGCCGCCACTTGTGCCACGGACCGGCGAAATAGAGGGAGCGACCGCCGCTCAGCTCGAGCACGGCGTTCGTGACCGTCTCCAGGAACCAGCGGTCGTGGGCGACGAGGATCACCCCCGCGTCCAACGACTGGAGCTCCCGCTCGAGCCACTCGATGCTCTCGACATCGAGGTGGTTCGTCGGCTCGTCGAGCAGCAACAGGTCGGGGTCGCCTGCCAGCGCGCGCGCCAGCGAGGCTCGTGTCAGCTCGCCGCCGGAGAACGTGTCAAGCGGGCGGTCGAGGTCGGCATCGGCGAACCCCAGGCCACGGACGACGCCGGCCGTGCGCTCGCGCCAGGCGTAGCCGCCGGCGTGCTCGAGCCTCGCCTGAGCCTCCGCGTAGCGCGCGAGCGTCCCGGCGTCGTGCCGTCCCGCAGCCATCGCATTCTCGAGCCCACGCAACTCCTCCTCGAGGGTGATCAGATCCGCCGCGCCGGAGAGGACGTACTCGCGCAGCGAGAGTCCGAGCTCGAGCGGCGGCCGCTGGTCGTGGAGCGCCACGCGGGTTCCCTTCGAGAAGGCGAGCGAGCCCCCGTCGACGCCCACCTCCCTCGCGAGCATTCGGAGCAGCGTCGTCTTTCCGGCGCCGTTCGGCCCGGCGAGCGAGAGCCGGTCGCGGCGTTCGACCTTGAACGAGACGCCGTCGAAGAGCGGATCTCCCGCGATCTCCTTCCGAAGTTGGTTCGCAATGACGACTGCCATGGATTGGTGTCCAAAAGAGTCGGGGCCGCTTTCGCGGCCCCGAGCATCCGGTTCCCAGCGGTGGATTCGGTAGAGGCGCTTACCTGCTCGGCCGGCGGCCGGCGGCGCGTAGCGCGACGTCCCCCACGCTGGCTAGGCGGTTCCCTTCAGGTCTCGGGGACACGCCCCTACCCGCTGGTACCTCCACTGCCCGTACTTGAAGATTT
>DASSXA010000216.1:0-2407 GCA_035704315.1 Gaiellaceae bacterium | reverse complement strand
GGTCGGGCGGGCACTCGCGAGCTGGCCCGATGGAAGTCTTGACGGGCTGGAGGCGTTGGCGCAGGACCATCCGGAGAGCGGCGCGGTCCTCTTCCACCTCGGCCTCGCCCGGTTCTGGAACGGCGACCGCGACGGCGCTCTAGCCGCGTGGCGAGCCGCGAGCGGTCGCGATCCCGACTCGGGCTACGCGATCCGCTCCAACGATCTGTTGTTCCGTCAGTTTCCCCCTGGGCTGCCGACGTTCATCCCGAGCTTCGCGCCCGGCCGCAGCGTCACGGCGCTGCCGCCGGCGCAGCAGCTCGCCGTGGTCGAACGCCGGGCTCGCCGGCGGGACGTCCATGCAAAGCTGCTTTACGGGCTCGCGCTACAGCGGATCGAGCGCCCGATCTCGGCGCGACGGCAGTACGAGGACGCGGCGCGGCTCGCCCCCCGAGACCCCGAGGCACTGGTCGCCGACGCTGTGGGGCGGTTCGAGAAGGCACATCCCGAACGGGCGTTCTCCCGTCTGGGGCCGCTGACGCGCCGCTTTCCGCGCGCGGCCACCGTGCGCTTCCACCTCGGGCTGCTCCTGCTCTGGCTGGGACGCGTCGACGAGGCGAAACGGCAGCTCCGAATGGCGGCTGGGCAGAAGAAATCTCCGCTCGCCACGGAAGCTAAGCGGCTCCTGTCCCGTCTAGAAGACGTACGGAAACCACAATGAAAGATAGGACCACATGAACCGAAAAATGGGCCGGTCGGCCTATGGCGGCTGGGTCGGGCACATGGAAGACTCCCGCAGGGAGGAATAGTTCGGGTGCCGTTGGACCGGACTCAGGGCAAGCGAGGGGAGCCGGTGTTGCGAGGGGAAGCGGCAAGTCGGGAGTCCAGCGCGGAGGGGGTCTTAGAGGCCCTGATCGTGGGCGCCCAGGAAACCGGGAAGATGTCCGCCGAGGACCTGGCCGTTGCGCTCGAGGAGCTCGAGCTCGAAGCCGCCCAGATCGAGGACTTCTATCACCGGCTCGAGGAGCTCCAGATCGAGATCGTCGCCACCGAGCAAGAGGACGAGGATGCCGACGGTGCGGTCGAGGAGCGCGAGGTGTCCACCGAGGCGCTCCAGCTCTTCCTCAAGGACATCGGGAAGGTCAACCTGCTTACGGCCGCGCAGGAGATCGAGCTCGCGAAGCGGATCGAGCGGGGCGATCACAGCGCCAAGCAGGAGATGGTGGAGGCCAACCTGCGGCTCGTCGTCTCGATCGCGAAGCGCTACCGCAACCAGGGTCTTCCGTTCCTCGACCTGATCCAGGAGGGGACGATCGGGCTCGTCCGCGCAGCGGAGAAGTTCGATCATCGGAAGGGCTTCAAGTTCTCCACGTACGCGACGTGGTGGATCCGTCAGGCCGTCGCGCGGGCGCTGGCCGACAAGGCGCGGACGATCCGGATGCCCGTGCACGTCGTCGAGAAGTTGAACAAGATCATGCGCACCGAGCGCAAGCTGCGTGCCGAGCGTGGTCGCGAGCCCAGCTCGGTCGAGATCGCCGACGAGCTGGATCTGTCGATCGAGGAGGTCGACCAGATTCGCCGGAGCGCTCAGGCTCCCGTCTCGCTCGAGAAGCCGGTCGGCGACGACGAGGAGTCCGAGTTCGGACACTTCATCACCGACGAGCTGGCGCCGCTCCCGGACGAGCTGGCCGAGGACGTCCTCCGCCGGGAGGCGCTGACGAAGATCCTCGGGACGCTCTCGGAGCGGGAGCGCCGGGTGCTCGAGCTGCGCTATGGGCTCAACGGCGAGCAGCCGCGGACGCTCGACGAGGTCGGGCGGACGTTCCAGGTCACGCGCGAGCGGATCAGGCAGATCGAGAATCAGAGCCTGAAGAAGCTGCGCGCCCTCGCCGACTCGCAGAAGCTCCGAGTCGCCTGACCCCCAGCTCCGGGCCGAATCAGACCCGGGCGGAAGCGTGGTGCGTTTCTGGGGTCAGACCCCGTCACGAACGTGTGACGATCTCTCCACCGTCCGGACAGGTCCCTCTGCGTGGTTGCGTCGGGTTGTTTTCCGTTCGCCTTCGGCGGTCACACTTTCGGCACGAAGTTGGCGCAACGTCGTGACGGGGTCTGACCCCGCTTTAGACTCGCGGCTCATGGCTGACCTAGAGCCCGGCTGGCTGGAGGAGCTCTCGGAGTTTCTCCGCATCGAGAGCATCAGCGCCGACCCCGAGCACGCAGACGACGTGCGCCGGGCGGCCGAGTGGGTCCGCGACTTCATCGGACGCGCCGGCGGAGACGCTGAGCTGGTCGAGACCGCGACCTTTCCGCTTGCCGTCGGCGAAATCGCCGCCTCGAACCAAGGAGACGCGCCCACGGTGCTCGTCTACGGACACTTCGACGTGCAGCCCGTCGCGCCGCTCGAGGAGTGGGAGTCGCCGCCGTTCGA
>DASSXA010000178.1:0-2984 GCA_035704315.1 Gaiellaceae bacterium | reverse complement strand
GGGACGGCCGGCAGGGCGCTGACGATGGCGCGATCCAGCAGGGCCACGGGCGGGCGGAGTCTACTCGCGCATAAACCCCTGGCGGGCAGCGGAAACGAGCGCCACCGCCTCGGGGAAGAGGACGCGCATCGCGTCGCGGAGTGCGATCGCCTGCTCGTCCGGGCCGCCCTGAACGTTCACCTGCGACAGAGCCGCCGCCGTCAGCTGCACGGCGGTGTTCAGGGTCAGCGTCGCGAACTGCTCACGCTGGGCCTCGGCGACGGATTCGGCCTGCCGCTCGGCGAACTCGCGCAGCCCGCGCATCAGGTCTTCGGGGTCGCCTCCCATTGGGAAACCAAAGCTGCCTTCCATGCCCTCCACGATACGCGCTGCGGGCAAGGCGCCGTCATTCCAACTCCGCCTTGTAATGCGTCTCGACGTCCCGGGTCAGAGCGTTCACGGTTTCTGCCCCTTGCTTCATGGCCTCGGCGAAAGGAGACGTGGCCGACTCGCCCAGCGTGGCCTCCAGGCGCTTCGTCGCCGAGCCGACGTCGTCGAGGAATTCGGCCGTCGCGAGGCGCGGCGGCCCGCCGAGCACCCGCTGCAGCGCGTCGACCGCCTCCTCGGCCTCGTCGATGCCCGACGGGTTCTCCGTCAGGCGTAGCGCGACGAGGCGCGAGCGCAACTCGTCGAGCTCGCCCCCTCCGGCGCTCTCCTCGGCGAGCTCGGCCAGCGCCACAAGGGTCACGACCTGACGAACCCACTCGCGGTCGGTCACCGGCTCACCGCGATCGTTCAGCACCAGCCAGGTCACGCCCTCGGCGGATCTGAAGGCGCAGAGGTAGGCACGACCGCGGCGCGGCGGCTCCGCGGCGAGGATGCCCGCCAGCTCCTCCCCCGACCCGACGAACCTCGCTGCTGCTCCGGCGATCTGCTCGAGATCGTCTTGCAGTGCCACCGGACAAACATAGACTCGGCCTCGTGAACGCAGTCGAGCTTTTCGCGCCCCTCGGGCCGACGTACGACCGGTATGCCCGCCTCCTCTCCTTCGGCCAGGATCCGCGTTGGCGACGGTTCCTCGTCTCTCGGGTCGACGTCGCCCCCGAGGACACCGTGCTCGACGTCGCCACCGGCACCGCCGCGGTTGCAATCGAGCTCACCCGCCGCACGGGCTGCCGGGTCATCGGGCTCGACCAGAGCCCGGAGATGCTCGAGACGGGGCGGCGCCGGGTCGAGGCCGCGGGTCTCGAGGACCGCATCGAGCTCGTCCACGGCACCGCCGAGCGCCTGCCCTTCGAGGACCGGTCGTTTGCGGCTCTGACGTTTACGTACCTGCTCCGCTACGTCGCCGATCCGGCGGCGACGATGCGGGAGCTTGCCCGCGTGATCCGGTCTGGAGGGACGATCGCGATGCTCGAGTTCGGACTGCCGCGTGGACTCGCCCGGCCGGCATGGGAGCTCTATGTGCGGATCGGCCTGCCCGTGCTGGGAGCGGTCATCTCGCCCGGCTGGCGGGAGGTCGGATCCTTCCTCGGGCCGAGCATCCGTGAGTTCCATCGGCGCTATGACCTTCGCGAGGTCTGGGAGGGCGCGGGGATCAAGGACGTCCGGAGCAAGCGCCTCAGTCTTGGTGGCGGGCTCGTCATGTGGGGCCGGGTGTGAGCCGTCCCGCCTTCTACGCGCTCGCGCCGGGCGGCTGGCGCGACTACGTGACGCTGCTGCATCTTCCGTACACGGCCTGGCACCTGTCCTACGTGGCGATCGGCGCCGCGCTCGCGCCGGAGCCGGCCGGGCGGCGTCTCCTCGCCGCGCTCGCCGCGTTCTTCCTGGCGCTCGGGATCGGGGCGCACGCGCTCGACGAGCTGAACGGGCGTCCACTCAACACGCGCATCTCTGATCGAATGCTTATCGCGCTGGCCGCCGCGTCGATCGGTGCCGCGATCGCGATCGGCGTCGCCGCGGCGCTGGCCTGGACGCTCTGGCTGCTTCCCTTCGTCGCCGTCGGCGGATTCCTCGTCGTCGCCTACAACCTCGAAGTCTTCGGCGGCTTCTTCCACACGGATCTCTGGTTTGGTCTTGCATGGGGCGCTTTTCCCCTGCTCACAGGCTATTTCGTTGTCGCGGAGAAACTGACTCCGGAGGCCGGCCTCGCCGCCATCTTCGCCCTCCTCTCGAGCCTCGCGCAGCGGAAGCTCTCGACTCAGGTGCGCAAGGTGCGGCGCCGCGTGGACTCCGTGACCGGCACCTTGCGAATGGCCGACGGAACGCTGGAGGAGATCACGAACGACACCCTGATCGGCTCGCCCGAGGCAGCGCTGCGGCTGCTCGCCGCCGCAATGGTCTCACTCGCGGGCGCGCTCCTCGTCCTACGATTCTGAGATGGGTCTCTTCCGACGCCGACAGCGCCGGGCCGAACGCCTGGCCGACGTAGAGCGGGAGCTCGACCGCGCCCGGGACGAGCTCACGCGGCTCATCCGGCGCGAGACCGAGGCCAGCGCAGCCGAGATCCAGCGGCTGATGGCGCGCGAACGTGCCGATTCGCTGTCGCGGCTCCAGCAGGAAGAGCGCCGCATCGCCGAGGAGCGCCGCCGGGCCGTCGTCGAGCACGAGGAACGGGCCATCGCCGCGCTCGCCGCCAGCCTGACGGAGATCCAACAGCGCGTCGAGCAGCGTCTCGCCGGCTGGGCGGACGACATCGAGCGGACGCAGCAGTCGCTCACAGCCGAGCACGCGAAGCTTCGGGAGCGGCAGCAAGTTCTCGTTGCACAGGCCGAGGCTAGGCTCCAGACCGACCGCGAGAAGATCGACGAAGCGGGAGCAATTCAGGCCGCGGCCTTCGCCAAGTTACGGGAGGAGCTCCAGGAGTCCGCCGATGCCGCCATCGCTTCGGTTCGGTCGGAGCTCGAGCTGCACGCCGCCGAGAGCAGGCGCAGCGTCGAGGAGATGAACAAGCGGCTCAAGGCTCGTGACCGCCGGATGACCGAGCGCATCGAGCGCGAAGAGGC
>DASSXA010000047.1:0-8778 GCA_035704315.1 Gaiellaceae bacterium | reverse complement strand
GTCGGCGTCGCGGCGCAGGACGACTGGAACGAGCAGGTTGTCAAGCGAGGCTGGGCAGGCTTCAGGCTCCCGAACGTGCTCCATCCGACGGTGAACGTGACCTGGTTCGTCGTGCTCGTGCTGGCGGCGATCGTCGCGCTTCTGCTCAGGCGGCTCGAAGGGCCTTCGCCACCTGGCGGAGATCCTCCACGAAGCGCGTCATCTCCGTCTCTCGGTCGTCCGAGCGGAGGATCGACGACGGGTGCACAGTCGCCATGACGACCGGAGCGAGATCGGACTCGACCGGTGCGCCGCGATCGCGACTGACCCGGAACTGGCGTCCGAGCAGCGCCTGAGCCGCAACGGCGCCGAGGCAGACCAGCACTTTCGGCTGCAGTAGCGAGAGCTCGGCGTCGAGCCAGGGACGACAGGCCGCGATCTCCGCGGCGTTGGGCCTCTGGTGGATTCGGCGCTTGCCGCGAGCCTGCCACTTGAAGTGCTTGACGACGTTCGTCACGTAGGCGAGCTTCCGGTCGATTCCGGCCTGCTCGAGCGCCTCGTCGAGCAGTTGGCCGGCGGGCCCGACGAACGGCTGGCCGACCTTGTCTTCCTGGTCGCCAGGAACCTCGCCAACGAAGACGATCGCCGCGTCGGGCGATCCCTCGCCGAAGACCGTCTGGGTGGCCCGTTCCCAGAGGTGGCATCTGCGGCACTGGGCGGCGTCTTCCCTCACCGCTTGGAGCGACGTGTACTCGCTGTCGAAAAGGGTCGCCATGCCAAATGTCGTACCCCGTCAGGGATACCATGGAACGTCGACCAAGGCGCGGTGGCCGAGAGGTTAGGCAGAGGCCTGCAAAGCCTCGTACACCGGTTCGAATCCGGTCCGCGCCTTCAGTCCTGCGGAGCTCGCGAATGTATAGGTGGTCCTGAGGTCGCTGCTTTCTGTGGTTCAGCGTGACGGTCGATGACCGCGACTGATCTTGACGTGGACTCTCGTCCCGCGCGGAGGCCGGCGACCCGCCAAGGGCGTTTGCGAGATGACCTGGCCTCCTCACCTTCCCTGAATAAGCCAATCATCCTGGTGCGTGAGCTGCATTAGCCCGCGTCTCTGGAGTTTCAGAATCGTGCTCAGGGTCCGGCGAGACCCGGATCGCAGTGCGCACTTGTCGCTTCGTCACTGCACCTTGACTCTCCCTCGAGGGCGGCGATAGGCTCAAACCGATCCGTCACCAAGCAACGGAGGGCGCGTCGCGTGACTGTGGCAGGCCCGAAGATCGTTGCTGCGGCTCGGCCTCGGCGCCGCTACCTCCAAGGAGGAGGTGGGCCTTTGATTCGAAGCATCTTTGTCGTGTGCCTGCTCGGCACCTTGCTCTTACTGGTTTCACCAACGGCACAGGCCAACGGTCGTCACCGTGGGTTCCTGTTCGTCGCAACGGACACGGAAGAATTTCACGGCGCCGTGAACGGGCCGGATCGGCTCGCTCGGTTTCGAACGCGAGGACCGAACGTCGTTGACAGCACGATGATCACCACGAACTATCCGATCAACGGAATGACGAACGCCCAGGGCTTTCTCTACTCCGGCGATCCGTTGAGCAATGTGATCCGCAGGATCACGTACAACGGCAGCCTGCTCGGAAGCACGGTTGCAGGCTTTCCGGCGCAATGCTGCAGCGAGGACATGATCCTCGACGGTCGGTTTCTCTACCACGCGCATTACAGCTTCGCAATCGAGAAGGTCAATGCAAGGACGGGCGCCCTCGTCCAGAGCTATCCCCAATTCGATGTGGTCGGGATGACGTTCGTCGATGAGGATGACGACGACGATGACGGCCACAGGTTCGGTCGTCGCCACTCGACCGGAGGCTTTGGATGGTCCCATCGCCGCCATGACGACCGTCAGATCTGGATCACCAAATGGAGTGCACGGCAAGTCGGCACCTGGGATCCGGACACGAACCTGTTCACGCCTCGCTTCACGACCCCTGATCTCGCCGGCGGGCTGGCGTGGGATTCGGAACGCAACGTGCTCTGGGTGGGGCAGCGCGGCGGCCTCGTCGTTCCGTACCGTCTGAACGGGACTCCCTACAACGCAGGGTTCCAGCCATTTGGTTCCATCCCCGACACGATCGACGGCCTTGAGTTCGTCCGAAAGATCCGCAACCACGACGACGACGATTAAGACGGCGCTCGGAGGTCCCGCAGTGGGTTGCGGCTCTCGTACAGAGAGCCGCAACCCACCGAGCTGTCAGTCGATGTCGTTGCGGCGATAGCGCCACGTCGCGATCAGCCAGCCTGCGACGGCGATCAGGGGCAGGACGATGAATGCGGCTGCAGTGCTTCCCGCGTTCAGCGTCACATCGACGTCCGGCGCAAGACCGAGAACCGAGGACGCCCAGCCGATGACTGTGAAGCGGGCGGCGCCCTCCGCTGCGTAGGCGACGACGTTCTCCCAGACAAGGACGAACGCAAGCCCCCACCAGACGGCTCGGCGGAACCAGAGCCCGGCCGCGACGAACAGGCCCGCGTAGGCCAGGGCCGCAAGGCCAGCCGCCAATAGTGCCGCCAGAGCGACGTCGTTGGCTCCCGCGGCGAAGGCGGAAGCGGCAAGCGGCAGCGCGGTCAGCGGCACGACGACGGTGACCGTCGCGAGCACCGCCGCCGCGGGAAGCTGCCAGCGCGGCACCGGCTTCAGCCAGAGGTAGACGAGAAGGCGGTCCTCGACGAGATCGCCGATGGCGGAGGTACCGAGCCAGAGCGTCGCCAGCGGGACGAGAATTCCGAGCCCGAAAGACGAGACGGCGTCAGTGGCCGCCTGGGCCGGATCGTCGTGCCAGCGGGCGAACACGCCGATGACAACGGCGATTGCGCCCAGTGCCGCGATTCCCAGCAGGCGCGGGATGGTGATCTGCGTGCGCAGCAGCAGCCGGTACAGCGCGAGGAACGAGGTCAGCGGAGCCGGACGACTCGGGGCCGCAACCGTCGCGCCGGTCGTGCTCATCGCTGCACCACGTAGCGGAAGACGCCTTCGAGGTCGGCGTCGAGGGGGTTGACCTCGTACAGGCGTGCGTGCCGGTCACGAGCGACCGGGGCCAGTGCGTGGGCCAGCGCACGGGCGTCCCTCGTGTCCAGCTCGAGCACCTCGTCTCCATCGAGCCGTACGCCGACGGCAGTTCCCCGTTCGAGCAGCGCACCTGCAAGCTCGCGGGGGCGGTCCGTACGCACTCGGATCCGCATCGGCCGGTCGTCCATTAGCGCCCGCAGCTCGCGGAAGTCGCCGGCTGCGGCGAGCCGGCCCTGCGACATGACTAGAACCTGCGAGCCGAGCCGCTCCACCTCGTCGAGCACGTGGCTGGACACGATCACGCAGCGCCCTTCGCTCCCGAGCCGCCGGAACAGCACCACGAGGTCCGCTCGCTGCCGCGGATCGAGCCCGGTCAGCGGCTCGTCGAGAACAAGGACCGCGGGGTCGTGAATGATGGCCTGCGCGACCTTGACACGCTGTCGCATCCCCTTCGAGTACGCGGGGAGCCGCCGCCGGTCGAATGGGTCGAGGCCGACCTGCTCGAGAGCGGCGCCCGCTGCCCTCTCGGGATCGCCCAGACCGTGGAGCCGCGCCGACAGCGCAACGAACTGGCGCGCGGTCAACGGCTCGAACACGCTCTCCTGCTGGGGAACCAGCCCGATCATCCGCGTCACGCCGGTGTCCGCGCGCGGGTCGCGCCCGAGAACGCGAACTGTCCCCTTCGAGGGCCGCGCCAGCCCGCAGAGCATGCGGAACATCGTCGACTTGCCCGCGCCGTTCGGGCCGAGCAGCGCGGTGATCCCGGCGCCGATGTCGAAGCTCACATCGGAGACGGCCACGAGCGCACCGAACCACTTCGAGACGTTTTCGGCGACCACGCGTGGCTCGACCGTGCTCATCGGAACGCCTCGATCCGCCGATAACGGATCCAGCACACGAGCGCTCCGGCAGCGATGGCCGCGCCGACTCCCGCCGCAACGACCCAGGTGGCCAGCTCTCGGACCGGCGCGTCGTCGCCGGGCTGCTCGCCGAAGATCCGGTACGAGAGGTCGAAGACGACGAACGGGAAGCTGAGCAGGTCGAGGGCGTTCGGCGCGCCGGCGTCGATCGCAGGACGGACGACACTGGCCGGCACCAGGAGGAGCAGCACAACAGCCACCGCAGCAGCGGCCCTACGGGTCGTAAAGCTCGAAACGGCCATCGACAGGGACGTGTAGAGAAGGGCAGTCACGAGCCCCGCGGCGGCGATGCGCAGGAGGAGCTTCGGCGTCTCACCGGCGCTTGGTCCGAAGCCGGCGATCACATTCGCTGCGAGCATGAAGAGCAGCGGGCCGACGGTGATGAGGAGCATGACGGCGAGCACGCCGAGCCCTTTCGCGAGCAGATAGCGGTTCCTGTCCAGCGGTCCGGCGAGATAGAGCCCCAGCATGCCGGAGCGCCGGTCCGGACAGAGCGCCTCAGGTGCGACGAGCGCTGCGAACAGCGCGAGCGCGCTTCCGATGATGAACATGTAATCGCCGTACGTGATGAGGTCTGTGGCGACGATGTTGTTCGCCAGCACGGAGAAGGCGACCGAGGTGAGCGCCGGCAGGTACGCGATCGCGAGCGTGATCGCGGGCAGCACCTTGTGCCGCCCGCCGCGCCCGAGCCCGAGAACCCGCCGCATCGTGAACAGGGCCAGCGTGAGGATCGCCCGCGCCGGACGCTCGCGCGGGCCGTCGTACGCCCGGTAACCGAGGTCGAAGAGCCGCGCGTCCTGTCCGACGCTCACGTTGCGCCGCCCATGTAGACGTCTTCGAGCGTCCTTCCGCGCGTCCCGAGCCGTCGCAGCCCGATTCCGAGATCGGCGACCCCGTCGCGAACGGCGTCGTGGACGCCGTCCTCGCCGCCGAGGAGCAGAACGTCGCCCTCGACGGTGATGTTGTAGCCCCGCGCTCGGAGGATCGACGCCAGCTCGTCAGCGCGCTCATCCACCTCGACGACGAGCCCGGCCGGACCTCGGCGAAGATCCGCGAGCGTCCCGGCGCGCACCACCTCGCCGCCCTCGACGATCACGACCGCGTCGCAGATCCTCTCCACCTCCTCGAGGTGGTGGGACGAGATGACGATGTGCATGCCGAACTCGGTGCCGATGCGCCGGATCAGGTCGAGCATCTCCGTCCGCTGCATCGGATCGAGCCCGTCCGTCGGCTCGTCGAGCAGGACGACCTCGGGGTCGTGCGCGATCGCCGAGGCGAGCTTCACGCGCTGCCGCTGGCCGGTCGACATCGTCCCGACCGGACGGAACCGCTCCTCGCCGAGGCCGACCAGCCACAGTGCGTCGTTGGCGCGTTGAACGGCTGCGCGCTGCGGAAGCAGGTGCATCTCTGAGAGGTGCCGCACGAGATCTGTCGCTGCCAACTCAGCGGGAAGATCGTGGTGCTCCGGTGCGTAGCCCATCCGCGACCTCACCTCGATCCCGGCCGTTGCGGGATCGTGGCCGAGCACGGTCAGTTCGCCGGCGTCCCGCGAGCGAAGCCCGAGGACGAGCGAAATGAAGGTCGTCTTCCCGGCGCCGTTGGAGCCGAGCAGGCCGGTGATCCCTGGGCCGATGTCGGCGTCGAGACCCGCCAGGGCGACCGTGCTGCCGTAGCGCTTGACGACTCCGCGTGCCGAAACCACGCTCAGCGCCGGCTGGGACGGGTCGGGGAGCGCGCTGGCCACGCCCTGTGAGGCTACCGAGGCGGCTCGTCAACTTTCGGCACCATGCACAGGTGGTCCGCTTCGCCCTCAAGGGCCTCCTCGGGAGAAAGCTCCGTACGGCGCTCACCGCGATCGCGATCGTCCTCGGCGTGGCGATGGTGGCGGGCACGTTCATGCTCACGGATTCGATCGACAAGGCCTTCGACTCGATCTTCACGGACAGCCGCAAGGGCTCCGACGCAGTGGTCACCGGGAAGTCGGCCTTCGATCTCTCCGAGGGCAGCGGATCGAATTCACCCACCTTGAGCCAGTCACTCCTCTCCGAGGTGCAGAAGCTTCCCGAGGTGGCGGCGGCTGAGGGAACCGTCACCGACGACCAAGCGCAGTTGATCGGCAAGGACGGAAAGGCGATCGTCTACGGCGGCGCGCCGAACCTGGGCTTCAGCGTTTCCGGGAAGAACTCGCGCTTCGAGGCGCTCACGCTGGTCGAGGGCTCCTGGCCGAGCAACGGCGAGGTCGTGATCGACAAGTCCACGGCCGACAAAGAGGATTTCAAGATCGGACAGCGTGTCGGGGTTCAGGCCGAGGGCCCGGCAAAGAGCCTGAGAATCTCGGGCTTTGTTCGCTTCGGCTCCGTCTCCACGATCGGCGGCGCGACGTTGGCGGGCTTCAATCTCCCGACCGCCCAGGAGCTCTTCGGGAAGCGCGGCCGGCTGGACGAGATCTCGGTCGCCGCGAAGCCAGACGTCTCCGATACCGAGCTCGTCCAGGCGCTTCGTGACGTCCTCCCGCCGACCGCACAGGTGAAGACGGCCACCCAGCAGGCTGAGGACGACGCGGCTGAGACGAACAGCTTCATCTCGTTCCTCCGTGGCTTCCTGCTGGCCTTCGGTGGGATCGCGCTCTTCGTCGGCAGCTTCGTCATCGCGAATTCGCTCTCGATCACGATCGCGCAGCGCACCCGGGAGTTTGCGACGGTGCGGACAATCGGCGGGTCGCGGCGCCAGATCTTGACGTCGATCATGCTCGAGGCGCTGGTCGTCGGCATCCTCGCGTCCCTGGTCGGGCTCGCGGTCGGCGTCGGGCTCGCCAAGGGACTGTTCTGGCTCTTCGACTTGGTCGGCTTCACGCTGCCGAACAGCGGCCTCATCCTGACGCCGACCGCCGTCGTCATCGCGCTCGCGGCGGGGATCCTCGTGACTCTCGTGGCAAGCCTGCGTCCCGCGTTTCGCGCGACGCGCGTGCCGCCGATCGCGGCTGTACGCGAAGGGGCGACCCTCCCGCAGTCACGCTTCGCGCGGTTCCGCGTTCCTGCCTCGATCCTGCTCACGCTGCTCGGGTTCGCAGCACTCATCTGGGGCCTCTTCGGGCCCGGCTTGAGCACGACGGCGCTGCTCCTCTGGATGGGCCTAGGCGCGCTGCTGATCTTCCTCGGAGTCGCGTTGCTCTCCGAGCGCTTGGTCAAGCCGCTCGCGGCGTTGCTCGGCTGGCCGGCCACGAAGATCGGCGGTGTGAGCGGCACGCTGGCCCGCGACAACGCGCAGCGGAACCCGCAACGCACGGCGTCGACCGCAGCAGCGCTGATGATCGGGCTCGCGCTCGTCACGCTCGTCTCCGTGCTGGCTGCAGGCATCGTCTCCACGTTCCGCGACGCCGTCGACGAGCTCTGGAAGCAGGCGGACTATGCGGTGACCGCGCAGAACAACTTCTCACCCCTGCCCGTCAGCGTGGGGCAGGCTGCGGCGAAGGCGCCTGGAGTGGATGCCGTCGGCAATGTCCGGGCGGGACAGGCGCGGGCGTTCGGGAGTACGTTCAACGCCACGGCTGTGGATCCACCGACCAGCCGGATCTTCTCGATCGACTGGAAGGAGGGCTCGAACGAGCTCCTCGCCAACCTGGGCGACAACGGCTCCTTCGTCACCGAGAGCTACGCCGACGACCACAACCTGAAGGTCGGGTCGCCGATCAGGATGACGTTCGCCAACGGCGACGCGAAGCAGTTCGTGGTCAGGGGAATCTTCAAGCCGCCCACGGGCGGATCTCCCTTCGGGCCGGTGACGATCTCGGCGCAGACGTGGGACCGCTTCAACGAGCAGCCGCGCAACCTCTTCTCCTTCGTGATCATGAAGGGCGGTCAGACCGATGCGAACAAGGTGGCGCTCGAGAAGACACTCTCGGCCTTCCCGAACGCGAAGGTGCAGACCCGCGAGGAGTTCATCGACAACCAGATCTCCGCGCTGAGCTCCGTCCTCAACATCCTCTATGTCCTGCTCGCGCTGTCCGTGATCGTGAGCCTGTTCGGCATCGTCAATACCCTGGTGCTCACCGTCTTCGAGCGCACGAGAGAGATCGGCATGTTGCGGGCGATCGGCATGACACGCAGGCAGGTGCGCCGGATGATCCGGCATGAGAGCGTGATCACGGCTCTGATCGGTGGCGCGCTCGGGATCGTGCTCGGTGTCATTCTCGGGGCGTTGCTCGTGGCACGCGTCGACTTCATCGCATTCACGCTTCCCATCGGGCAGCTGATCGTCTTCGCCATCGCGGCGATCATCGTCGGGATCCTGGCCGCGATCTTCCCGGCCCGGCGCGCCGCCAGGCTCAACGTCCTGGAGGCGCTGCAGTACGAGTAGTCACCGGCCGACGATCTTCCGACGGTTTCGGTGGGATTTCGTGATGGCCGCCCACTTCTTGCGCTGCTCCGACCGGAGCTTGGGATCGAGCTTGCGCTCGAGCCGCGCGAGCTCCCGCTGGAGCTTCTGGTAGCTGTCCCAGCGCTCGCGGGGGAGCGAGCCGTCCGCCAGCGCCGCCTTGACCGCGCAGCCCGGCTCGGTACTGTGCCGGCAATCGGAGAATCGGCAGGTCGCGATCAGATCCGCGACGTCGACGAAGGCCTGGTCGAGCCCGTCGTCGGTCTCCCAGAGCTGAAGCTCCCGAAGTCCCGGCGTGTCGATGATGACGCCGCCGCCCGGGACGGGGACGAGCTCGCGGTGCGAGGTCGTGTGACGGCCGCGCCCATCGGAGCGGACGTCCGCGGTCTTGAACCGCTCGTCACCCAGCAGGCGGTTGATGATCGACGACTTGCCGACGCC
>DASSXA010000297.1:0-7001 GCA_035704315.1 Gaiellaceae bacterium | reverse complement strand
CTCGCGCATGTAGCTCAGCAGGTGGACGCAGGGGACGTATTCAGCGACGTCCACTCCCCGCTCACGCATCTCGACCATCACACGAGCACGATCGATTTCCGGTGAGAGCGCGGCGACGTAGACGAACCAGGAACGTCGATGGTCGGCGTCGTCCGCCGGCACGAGCCCCACTCCGTCGACATCCGCCAGTAACTCCGCGTAGCGAGCCGCGGCCGCGGACCGCCACTCCAGCATCCGATCGAGCTTCTCGAGCTGGGCGATGCCGACCGCAGCCTGAAGATCGGTCCAGCGGTAGTTGAACCCGAGTCGCACATGGTTGAACCAGCCGCCGCCCTGGTACGAGCGGCCCTGGTTGCGGAGGCTCCTCAGCAGCTCCCACTGCTCCTCGGAGTGCGTCGTGACGACGCCGCCCTCGCCCGTCGCGAGCTGCTTGTTCGGGTAAAAGCCGAAGACGCACGGCGGCCCGTGCGACCCGACCGGTGCGCCCTTGTACTCGGCGCCGAGCGCCTCCGCCGAGTCCTGGATCAACGCGATCCCGCGGCGTTCACAGAGCTCCATCAGCTCCTCGAGCTCGCACGGATAGCCGAACATGTCGACAGCCACGAGACCCTTCGTCCGCTCGGTGATCGCCGCGTCCACGGCGGCAGGGTCGAGATTCCACGTGGCAGGGTCGACGTCGGCAAAGACCGGGGTCGCCCCCTCGTACAAGAAGCAGTTGGCGGACGCGGCGAAGGACAGGGGTGACGTGATGACCTCATCGCCCGGCCCGATGCCGGCCGTACAAACGAGCAGATGGAGCCCGGCGGTCGCACTCGAGACCGCCGCCGCGTAGGGCGCGCGCACCCGCTCGGCGATGAGCTCCTCGAAGCGGTCGATCGTCGGTCCGAGCGACAGCCGCCTGGAGCGGAGGACCTCGAGGACGAGCTCTTCTTCCCTGGCGTCGAGGTACGGCCGAGCTAGCGGGATCCGCCGCGTCGCGGCGGGCTTCACGCCTGCGCCGGCTCTGGCGCCGGCGCCGGCGCCGGCGCCGACGTCGGCACGTACTCGAGCCAATGCGACCAGCGCTCGCTGCCACCGCGCACCGTGTCCAGGTATGCCTTCTGGAGCGCCAGGGTGACCTCGCCGGGTGGGCCGATCTCCTGATCGTCCACGGAACGGATCGGCGTCACCTCGGCCGCGGTGCCCGTCATGAACACCTCGTCTGCGAGGTACAGATCCGTGCGGATCAGGTTGCGCTCCGCCACGGTGTAGCCGAGGTCCTGCGCGATCTCGATCAGCGTCGCCCTCGTGATCCCGGGCAGGATCGAGGTCGATAGGGGCGGCGTCGAGATCGTCCCGTCCTTGACGGCGAAGACGTTCTCGCCCGACCCGTCGGCGACGAAGCCGTCGTCCGTCAGCAGGATCGCCTCGTCGTAGCCGGCGCGATTCGCCTCGACGACGGCGAGCATCGAGTTCAGATAGATCCCGGTCGCCTTGGCGGCGTGGGGAATGGTGTTCGCTCCGACGCGCTTCCAGCTCGAGACCTTGGCGCGAATGCCGTTCTTCATCCCCTCGTCGCCGAGATAGGCGCCCCACGGCCAGCTCATGATCACAACGTCGACCGGATTGCCGGCCGTGGCCACTCCGAGCTCGCCGTACCCGAAGAATGCAATCGGGCGGAGGTAGCACTCCGGAAGGCCGTTTCGAACGATCAGATCCAGCGAGGCCTCGCGTAGATCCTCGACGGTGTACGGAAGGTCCATGTAGAGGAGGCGCGCGGAGGCGTCGAGCCGCTTCAGGTGGTCGGTGAGGCGGAACACGGCCGCGCCGCGAGGAGTCTCGTAGCAGCGAATCCCTTCGAAGACGCCGGTGCCGTAGTGCAATCCGTGGGCGCCCACGTGGATCTTCGCGTCGGCCCAGTCGACCAACTTCCCGTTCATCCAGATCTTCTCGGTCTCGCGCATGCTCCTCCTTTTGAGGTGATGTTAAGTCTCGTCCGAGACGGCGTCCATCGGCTCGGCCTTCGCCAGGCGCACGAGATCACCTGGCGCGAGCGTCGCCATGTGGTTCGGGGAGCCGGCGCCGATCCAGACGCGTTCGTGGACGAGGATGTGACGGTCGACGAAAACGCGGTTGATCTTGCGCAGCGGGAACGGTGCGACGGCGCCCGGCGCGAACCCCGTTGCCTCGCGCACCCGGTCGGGCCCGGCAACCTTCGCGCGTCGGCATCCCGCCGCACGCGCCACCTTGCGTGTGTCGGCCCGACGGTCGCCGGGGACCAGCACGAGGAGCGGCCGGCCTTCGCATTCGAATACCAGGGACTTGACGATCTGCCCCAGCTTGGAGCCCACGGCCGCCGCCGCGTCTTCTGCGGTCGGGGTGCCCGCATCGAACTCCTCGATCCGCGCCTCCACCCCGCCGTCACGCAGAAAGGCGGCCACGCGTTCGACCGCCTCCGGCCAGTTGCGCTTCACGGCGAAAGCGTAACGACCTCAGATGAGCGTGCGATGACGGTAGCCGGCGTACTCCGGAAACCGCTCGAGCAGGTGCCGCTCTTCCTTGCGCGCCTTCGCGACCCAGAAGAGGGCCAGCACCGCCGTCAGCAGCAGGCCGTAGACCGAGAAGACGAGCGAGAGCCCTCCGAAGAAAAGAGCTGCTCCAACGTAGATGGGGTGCCGAAGGAACCGGTAAGGGCCCGTCTGGACCAGGCGACCATCGTCCTTGGGAACCGGTAGCGCCGTCATCGAGCGCCCGAGTGCGCGGCTCGCCCACGCGGCGAGCACGAAGCCAAGCGCTGCGGGGATCAGTCCAAGCGCGGTCACGCCTGGGCCGAAGAACCAGGAGGCGACGATCAGCGCAAAGAGGACGAGCTGGGCGGCGACCCAGCCCTCACCCCTACTCCAGCGAGATGAATCTGGCGTCGTCGTAGCCTTCCGCCCTCACGCGTTCGACCAGCTCCGGCGGCGCCTCGCTGTCGATCGAGAGGGCCATGAGAGCCTTGCCACCGCGCCGCGTTCGGGAGACGGCCATGTTCGCGATGTTGACGCCGGCCTCGCCGAAGAGGGTCCCCACGCGCCCGATGACGCCGGGCACGTCGTCGTAGCGGAAGAAGACAAGCAGTGGCGCGAGCTCCATTTCCAACTCGAAGCCGAGGGCACTGACGAGCCAGATGCGGTTTTCGCGGCCAATGGTCGTGCCCGCGACGTGGACGTCGTCGCCGTCGGCCGTCACGCCGACCCGAACGAGATTCGTGAAGTCGCGCGAGGCGCGCCGCCGCTGCTCCACGACCTCGATCCCACGCTCCTCGACGAGCAACGGAGCGTTCACGTAGTTGACCGGCTGGTCGAAGCGGCCCTGGAAAGCGCCGTTCAGGGCCGCCGCAGTGAGTAGTCGCGTGTCGTAATCGGAGAGATTTCCGTAGTAGGTCAGCTCGATCCGCTCGGCACCGCCGCCCGCCAGCTCGATCGCCAGACGGCCGAGCTGTGCGGCGAGCGGAATGTAAGCGCCCAGCACTTCCAAGTCCTCCTGCCGAATGGCCGGGATGTTGACCGCATTTGTGACGAGCTCGCCGGCGAGCGCGGCGGCGACCTGCTCGGCGACGATCACGCCGGCACGGTCCTGGGCCTCCTCGGTCGAGGCCGCTAGATGCGGCGTGACGACGACGTTGTCGAGCTCGAGCAGCGGCCCGGAGTACGGCTCGGAGGCAAACACGTCCAGGGCGGCTCCCGCGAGCTTGCCGGAACGCAGAGCCTCGAGCAGCGCAGCCTCGTCCACGAGCTCGCCTCGGGCGGCGTTGACGAGCCTAGCCCCGTCCGGCATGCGGGCAATCGCCGCCGAGTCGATCGTTCCGGCGGTCTCCGAAGTCAGCGGCAGGTGGAGCGTGAGGAACTCGGCCTCGGCGAGCAGGTCCTCGAGGCGTTCGGCGCGCTCGGCGCCGAGCTCCCGGAAACGGTCTCTTGCAACGAAGGGGTCATAGGCCACGACCCTCATGCCCAGCCCGATCGCCCGTCTGGCCACCTGCTGGCCGATCCGGCCGAACCCGAGCACCCCGAGCGTCTTCCCTTCCAGCTCGATGCCACCGTGGGCGGACCGTTCCCAGCGCCCTTGCTTGAGCGCCGCGTGCGCCTGTGGAATGTGGCGCGCGAGCGCCACGAGCAACCCGATCGCGTGCTCGGCGGCCGAGACGACTGTCGACTCGGGCGCGTTCGCAACGACGATCCCGCGCCGGGTCGCCGCATCGACGTCGACGTTGTCCACTCCGACCCCCGCCCGCCCGATGACCTTCAACCGCTCGGCCCGCTCGATGAGCTCTTCCGTCAGCTGGGTGCCCGAGCGGATGACGATCGCGTCGTATTCTCCGATGCTGTCCTCGAGCGGCGTGGCGCCGTCCACGTCGACGTCGAAGCGTGCACGCAGCAGATCGATGCCTGCCGCCGCGATGGGCTCGCGGACGAGGACTCGGGGCTTCGCGCTCACACCCGGGTGTGTTCGAACGCTTCGAGCGCTGCGGTGATCGCGACGCCGCGCTCGATGTCGGCGCCGAGCTCCGACAGGACGAGCTCGACGCCCGCGAGCGCCGTCGTGATGTCGAAGACGTCGTAGTAGCCGATGTGGCCGATGCGGAAGATCTTCCCCTTCAGCACGCCCTGCCCGGGCGCCAGCACGATTCCCTGGCGGTCGCGCAGCGTCTGCACCAGCTCGCCGGAGTCGATGCCTTCGGGTGCCCGAATCGCCGTGACGACCGCAGACCGGTCGTCGTCCGGGGAGAAGAGCTCGAGGCCCATTGCCTTTACGCCGGCGCGGCAGGCCCGGCCTAGACGGGCATGGCGTTCGAAGGCCTGCTCGAGGCCCTCGTCGAGCAGCATTCCAAGCGCAACGTCGAGCCCGACCACGATCGATACGGCAGGCGTGAAGGAGGGATCGAACCGCTCCTGCTTCTCCCGGGTCTGTGTCCAGTCGAAGTAGTAACGCGACTGTCCGTCGCCGTCGACCGCGCGCCATGCGTCGGCGGAAACCGACACCGTGGCCAGGCCGGGCGGCGTCATGAGCGCCTTCTGCGATCCGGAGATCACCGCGTCGAGGCCCCAGGCGTCGGTCTCCACGGGAACGGCGCCCAGGCTCGAAACGGCGTCGACCACGACGAGCGAACCGGCCTCTTTCGCCGCCGCGGCGAGCGACTGCACGTCGGCCACGACGCCGGTGGAGGTCTCGGAGTGCGTCGTGAAGACGACCTTCGCGCCTCCGAGCTCCTGCAGCCGGCGGGCCAGATCCTCGGCGGCTGGCGCTTCGCCCCACTCGTAGCGAAGCTCCTCGACCGCGCAGCCGAACCTCTTCGCAATGTTGATCCAGCGCTCGCCGAAGTGTCCCGCTGAGACGACGACGACGCGGTCGCCCGGCTGCGTCAGGTTCGACACGGCCGACTCCATCCCGCCGGTTCCCGAAGAGGTGTACAGAAGAACGTCGCCCTCGGTGCGATAGATCTGTTGGAGCCGTTCGAGGCTGCGCCCGAGAATCGTCCGGAAGTCGGAGCTGCGATGGTGGATGATCGGCCGGCTCATCGCCTCCAGCACCTCGGGCGGCACCGGCGTGGGCCCAGGCGTGAACAGGTAGCGCTTCTCGGCCACTCGCTCGGACACTAGCTCAGCCTCCCGATAACGTCACCGCGCATCGGAATGGACGCGCTGCTCGCCTTCGCCGCCTCGCTGATCTCACTCCGCCTCTCGGGGCGGCTCGTCGGTCGCTGGCGTGCCCGCCGGGCGCCGGAGCTCGCGATGTGGGCGGCCTCGCTCGGCTGTTACGCGCTCGCTTCGGCGGCGCTGGCCTGGGGCTCGGCCGCGGGTTGGAACGACACGGTGTTTCGCCTCTACTACCTCTTCGGCGGTCTCTTGACCGCCCTGCTGTTGGGCGCCGGGTCGCTTCTGCTCCTGGGCAAACGCTGGGTGATCCCGGTGGTCTTGCTCTATGCGGGGGTTGCAGTGGGAATCATGCTGGCGGAGCCGCTCTCAGCCGGGGTGTCGGGCAGCTCGATTCCGGAGGCACAAGCGCACCTCGACTTCTTCCCGGCCCGCCTCCTGGCCCTCGTCGGGAACATCAGCGGAACGGCCGCCGTCGTGGGAGTCGCAGTCCTGACGATCAGGCGCCGGCCGCTTGGTACAGGGCTGATTCTGGCCGGTGTGGCCGTTGCCGCGGCAGGCAGCGCCCTGGCCGGGCTGGGCGCGGCGGAAACCGCTGCATTTTCCGCGCTTGGCGCCGTATTTCTTTACACAGGTTTTACGGTTTCCAGCGGAAAATCGCGGCGTCCGTTGCCAGCTTAGGCACGCTCGTCTGCTATCAAGTGCGGCCGCAAGGGCGTCGGACCCGCCCGGAAGCGAACTAAAGGGAGCCGTCAGGCGCTCCGATAACGCGGACCGCGGCCACTTTCCGCGTTTGGGGCCGGCTCCGGCACAAGGAGGGGAAATCTCGTGCGTCGACAACTCGTGCGTGCGGCTGCGTTCGCAGTCGTTCTGTTCGGTATTGCTGCAGCCGGTCTTCCGACGGCGAACGTCGTCCAGCCTTCACAGGCGCGGCTGGACGAGGGTCAGGCGACCGTCCGCAAGATCCACCGCTACGAACGCGCGACGTGGGGTTGGCAGCGTCTGATGGGCGTCCAACGGACGCCAACCCGGCGCCTGTACCTGAAAACGCGCAACTTGGACTACCGGCTCCACATCCTCGCCCAGTGGCGGCGGCGGGCGATTCAGGCGAGACGCCGGGTACACAACCCTCCGCACGAGCGTGCGTGGCGCTGCCTGCAGAGCTACGAGGGTGCGTGGAGGGATTCGGGCGATCCGTACTGGGGCGGCCTGCAGATGGACCGCTCGTTCATGCAGGCGTACGCGCCTCGGCACCTGTTGCGCCGCGGCTGGGCAGACCGGTGGTCATCCGTGGAGCAGATGTGGGTCGGAGAGCGCGCGCTCCGCGCCGGCCGCGGCTTCTATCCGTGGCCCCACACCGCTCGGATCTGCGGACTTCTCTAGTCGCCG
>DASSXA010000287.1:0-10813 GCA_035704315.1 Gaiellaceae bacterium | reverse complement strand
ACGCCTCGGCGGAGTTCAACGACGAGCGCTTCGAGCTCCTGAGCGCCCGTGAGGAGCTCGACGCGGAGCTGTCCGGCGAGCTCGACCCCGTGGTGCGCAACGAGGAGGAGAAGGGGATCTCGCTGCGTGAGCTCGCGGAGGTCCTGGGTGAAACAAGTGCCGCCGCGAACGATGTCTACGGTCGGCTCTCGTCACGCTGGTTCGACAGCCTGCTCGGTGACGAGCGGGCCGAGACTCCGACCTCGTACCACGTCGGCTGGATGCGCCGCCTCTCGCCTCTCGCCGCCACGTACACGAAGGAACGGGCGACAGAGGTTTGCCTAGAGACATTGCGGGCGCTCGGTTTCGATCTCGATCAGGAGCCGAACATCAAGCTCGACCTCGACGACCGCCCGCAGAAATCACCGCGCGCATGCGTCATCGCCGCCGACCCGCCGAAGATCGTCCACCTCATCACCCGTGCTCAGGGCGGCCTCCACGACTATCAGGCGTTCCTCCACGAGGCGGGGCACGCACTGCACTACGCCGGCTGCGATCCCGAGCTTCCGTACACGTTCCGGAACCTCTCGCGAGACCACGCGCTGACCGAGATCTACTCGTACATCGTCGAGGCAATCTCACGCGAGCCGGGCTGGCACCAGCAGTACTTCTCGCTCTCCGACGAGCAGGCGGGAGAAAACGCTGAGGCTACCCTCTTCCTCGAGGCGCTTCTCTTCCGCCGCTACACCGCCAAGCTCCAATTCGAGCTCGGGTTCTGGAGCAACTTCGGGCAGAACGGCGGCCTGCCGGAGAGTTATCGCGATCGACTGACGAGCGCCACCGGAATCGCGTACAGGCCGGACGCCTACCTGGCCGACATGGACGCGGGCTTCTACTCGGCGGACTACCTGCGCGCGTGGATCCGGTCCGCGCAGCTGCGGGAGTGGCTCAGGCGCGAAGTCGGCGAGGACTGGTGGCGCGACCGCAGGACCGGTGATCACCTTCGCGCGCTCTTCACCGAGGGCACCCGCCCGACGAGCGAGGAGATCGCGGGCCGCCTCGGCTTCGATCCCCACGACACGACGCCGCTGCTCTCCGAGTTAGGTGCCTGACGTCGCCTTCGACCGGTTCTACCGGTACGACGAGCTGACAAAAATCCTCGAGAGCTGGGCCCAGGAGCGGCCTGAGCTCTTCCGACTCGAGTCGATCGGCCGCTCCTACGAGGGCCGCGACATCTGGCTCGCGACGATCACCAACGTCGAAACCGGAGCCGATCTCGAAAAGCCCGCCCTCCTCATCGAGGCAAACATCCACGCAATCGAGGTCAGCGGGGCAACGGCTGCGCTGCACCTGATCCAGCGGGTGCTTTCCGGCTACGGGACCGACGAGCGTGTGACGCGGGCGCTCGACACGCGCGTGTTCTACGTCGTGCCGCGCTTGAACCCTGACGGGGCCGAGCTCGCGCTCGCCGAGCGGCCGCGCTTCATCCGCTCGAGCACACGGCCCTGGCCGCTGGCCGAGGAGGTCGACGGGCTCTACGAGGAGGACATAGACGGCGACGGCCGGATCCTGATGATGCGGGTGCCAGACGCGAACGGAGCGTGGAAGCCACACCCGGAGGAGCCGCGGATGCTGGTCCGCCGGGAGCCCGACGAGCACGACGGCGAGTTCTATCGAGTGTTCTCGGAGGGCCGCATCCGCAACTACGACGGCGTGACGATCAAGATCGCTCCTCCGCTCGAGGGCCTCGATCTGAACCGGAACTTCCCGATGGAGTGGGCGGTCGAGGCGGAGCAGTACGGCGCCGGGCCGTACCCCGCGTCGGAGCCGGAGATCCGGGCGATGGTGCAGGCGATCGTCGAGCGCCCGAACATCACAGGCCACATCGCGTACCACACCTTCAGCGCCGTTCACCTCCGGCCGTACTCGAGCTACCCGGACGAGCACTTCCCGACCAACGACCTCCGCACCTACAAGCTGCTCGGCGAGGCGGCGACCGCGATCACGGGCTATCCCGCGATCTCGATCTTCCACGACTTCAAGTACGACCCGAAGCAGTCGGTCAAGGGAGGCGCCAACGACTGGCTGTATGACCACCTGGGTCTCTTCTCGTGGACTACGGAGTTCTGGAGCCCTCAGCGAGAGGCCGGGATCGAGGACTACCAGTACATCGAGTGGCTCCGTGACCATCCGCCGGAGGACGACCTGAAGCTGCTGCGGTGGAGCGACGAGCAGCTGGACGGCAAGGGCTACGTCGACTGGTATCCGTTCGAGCACGACCAGCTCGGCGAGGTCGAGCTCGGCGGGTGGGACCTCATGTACTGCTGGGGCAACATCCCGCCGCAGTTTCTCGAGCGCGAGATCGCGCCCCATTCCGAGCTCGCGATCTACCACCTGCTCGTCTCGCCTCGCCTGGAGATCCGATCGCTGGACGCCGAGCCGCTCGGCGAGAGCCGCTGGCTCGTCCGGCTCGTCCTCGAGAACACCGGTTGGCTTCCGACGAGCGTGTCCGAGAAGGCGGTCGAGCGGAAAGCCGTGCGCCCGCTCGAGGCGGAGATCACGCTGCCGGAAGGCGGCAAGGTCGTCGGCGGCGAGCGGAAGGTCGAGGTCGGCCAGCTCGACGGCAGGGTGCACCGGCGCTCGGTGCTCTGGTGGGCTTCGAACGACGCGACGAGCGACCGGGCGAAGGTCGAGTGGGTCGTGCAGGCGCCGCGGGGCGCCTCGGTCGGCATCGAGGCGCGGCATCAGCGGGCCGGGACGCTCAGGCGCGAGCTGACACTGGAGTAGCTCCCTCCGCGAGGAGCAGCTCGATCTCGTCCGCGAGGATCTTCTTCGCGGGGTCGGCGCGGGCATTGACGAACTGCACGCCCTCTGCTTCGAGCAGCTGCCGACACCGCTCGGGACCGCCGTGGCCCCTACCCCAACCCTCGGGGATCGACCCGTCGGCGTGGATGACTCGCCAGGCGTTGGGGAACGATTGGCTTCGGGTTGCGACTCTCGCGACGGCGCGGGCGGCTCGGCCCGTCCCGGTCACAGCCAGCCCGATCTCGCCGTAGGCCGTCCAGTAGCCCTCGGGAATCGCCCGGGCAGCGCGCAGGATCATCTCGTCGCGGTCGATCCGTAGACCCTAGCCCGGTGTCCAGAATGGGTCCGTGGCGGAGCCGGCGTCCGTAGCTCCAGCGCATGCCGAGCGGCGAGCGAACTTCCGCAGCGGGCTCAGGGCCGGCGCCGGGTTTGCGATGCCGACGTTTGTGTTGGCCGTCTCGTTCGGCGTCCTCGCCCGCTCACTCGACTGGGGCGTGGTCGCTCCGATCGCCGCCTCCACGGTCGTTTTCTCGGGCTCCGCCCAGTTCGCCCTCGCCGATGTGCTGGGCGCCGGTGGGAGCGCGCTGGCCGCGATCGTCGCGGCCGTTCTGGTGAATGCCCGTTTCGCCGTCATGGGCGTTGCAATCGCGTCCACGCTCGAGGGCGGGCGGCTTCGTCGCGCCTTCGAGGCGCAGGCGACGGTAGACGCTTCATGGGCTCTTGCGAACCGCGGTGGTGGGAGATTCGACCGCGACATCCTCATCGGCGCGACGTTGCCCCAGTACGCGGCCTGGGTTGGCGGCACCATCGTCGGCGTCGCGGCCGGCGACAGCATCGATCCGGAGGCACTCGGTCTCGACGTGCTCTTTCCGGCGTTCTTCCTCGGCCTTCTGATCGAGGAGCTGCGCAGCGGCCGACAGCACATCGCCGCGGCTGGGATCGCCGGAGCGCTCGCGCTGGTGTTGATCCCGTTCACGCCGCCTGGCGTTCCGATCATCGCGGCATGCGTCGGTGCTCTGATCGGCCTGCGGAGGGCGCGGTGACCGCGGTCTGGACGTCGATTGCGGTTGTCGCCGTCGCGAACTTCGTGATCAAGGCGGCCGGACCGGTGCTCCTGGGCGGTCGCGAGCTGCCGCAGGTCGTCGTCGACGTGATCGCGCTGCTCGCGGCCGCGATCCTCACGGCCCTCGTGGTGGTCGGGACGTTCAGCGACGACGGGCGGCTGAACGTCGACGCGCAGACGGCCGGTGTGGCGGTTTCGGGCGGGGCATTCCTGGCGCGGCTGCCCATGCTCGCCGCAGTCGCTCTCGGGGCGGCGACCGCAGCGGTGCTGAGAGCGATTTGATTGGCATCGGCCACACGGAGCTGACGAAGTGCTTCACTCGGCCCGAGACTCCCTCCACCACAGGAGTTCGTATGCGTGCAACGCCAGCCAAACGACCGTGACGAGCGCCAACGCGGCGAGTGCGGGGACGGCGGTCGCCAGCGGAACGAGGACCAGGAGGACGACGGCGGCTACGAACCGCCCGCTGCTGATGCTCAGCCGCCGTGCGACCCGGGTTCGGATCACTGAGTACGTGAGGAGATAGAGCGCGCAACCGCCGCAGAGCGCGAAGGCCTCGGGGGAGTCGAGCTCCTCGCCGACATGCGCGACGATGGTCTTCATCGCGAACGCGAAGAGCACGATGCCGACGATCATCGGGAAATGCGCGTACACGTACACGTCTCGGGCGAAGGCCACCTGGTCGGCGCCTCGGAGCTCCCCGAGGATCCGCTCGCCGCGGATCGAGAAGAAGTTGAAGTAGGCAAGCCAGATTGAGGTAGCAACGAGCAGCCCGAGGACAGCGGCCGAGATCTCTCCCAGGCCGATATCAGTCCCTGTGACGCCGATCCCGATCGAGATGAAGGCCTCGCCGAGGGCGATGATCAGCACGAGGCCGTAGCGCTCGGCGAGGTGGGAGGGGTGAAGTTGCCAGCCCGTCGATCCACTCAGCGCGGCGCCGAGGTAGAAACACACCAGCGCGGCGAGCCACAGCCAGGTCCGCGCACCGTCGGTGAACCCTGCGATGAGGATGAGCGTGGCGCCGAGCAGGCTCCACGGCGCCAGCCGGAGCACGGCGCGGAGCTGGTCTCGGCTCCCGCGGACGGCGAAAGCGTAGAGCGCAATGTGCAACGCGCAGACGACGAGGAAGGCGGCGCCGAACAGTGCGCCCTCGTCATCGAACACGTCCGGCACCGCCAGAGCCGCGACGAACGTTGCGATCAGCGCAGCAAGCTGCGCAACGCCGCCGACCATCTGATCGTCCGGGTTGATGGTGTTCGTTAAGGACGTGTAGGAGACCCAGGCCCACCACAGCGCAGCCAGCACGAGCACGCCGTGGCCGATCCCAGCGAAGGTCGGGTCGCCGGCAAGCAGCGTCACAACCTGCGTGAACGCGAACACGAAGACGAGGTCGAAGAAGAGCTCTCGGGGGCTGACGCGATGCTCGTGATCGACCGCGGCGACGCTCATCTATCGCGACCCCGAGTGGAGTCGCTCGGCGCCCCGATCGGGCGCATACGGGACTCGGACACCCCTGGAAAATGGCATGTAAGCGGCAGCGTGACACCACCGGGGACACCCCAATCGAGCCCTTGTGTGGACCTGTGAGCGCTGTTCGCAGGGGTTCCGATCGGTGCCGCTACTGCGATTAGCGCCGCGCCGCGGCGACTGACGCCGGGCGCACGGTCACCTTCGCGATCAGCTAGACATCCCTCGTGGATGTCCCCGAGGCCAAGCTGGAGCAGACGGACGCCGGGCTCGTCCCGGCCACCGCGGGCTGGTTCGTCCTGAACGCGCGCGACGCGAGGTGGAACGCCCGCGCCGGCCGGCAGAGCGTGAGCTTCACCGGCAAGACCGAGTGGGAGGCCGACACGCTCTTCCCGATGCTCGGGGTCAACCTGGCCGTGCTCGAGCCGGGCGAGCCGAACTCGACCTACCACTGGGAGACCGAGGCGGAGGCGTTCCTCGTCATCTCGGGAGAGGCACTCCTCGTCGTCGAGGGGCAGGAGCGACCGCTGAAGCAGTGGGATTTCGTCCACTGCCCGCCCAAGACCGAGCACGTGATCGTCGGCGCCGGCGACGGGCCGTGCGTCCTTGTCGCGATGAGCTCGCGCCAGAACCAGGCCTTCGGGCCGTACGGCGAGTACACCGCGAGCGAGATCGCGGCGCGGCATGGAGCGAGCCCCGAACCGACGCAGGACGCGGATCAGTTCGAGGCGAACTGGCCCGAGTCGCAGCCGTCCCGGTACCGCGAGGGTTGGCTGCCGAGCTAGGCGGCGAGGCGTGCGCAGCAGCGAGCGGGATCGGCAGCGCACTAACCAAGCCGAAAAACGACGAAAGCCTCGCGAAGCGCGAGGCTGCCAGAAGGCGCATACGGGATTCGAACCCGTGCTACCGCCGTGAGAGGGCGGCGTCCTAGGCCACTAGACGAATGCGCCGGGACGCATAAGTGTAGCCGCCTTCGAGTAGCGGGCTCTCGCGGGCTCCTCGCGGGCCACGGAGGCGGGACGGTAATGAGCGGGCCGGGAGGCGCGCCACACAGGAAGGACTGACGCCCGGCGAGCGCCGCGACCTCGATCGCTCGACCGACTGACTAGGAGAGCGCCGTGTCGCCCGGGCGCGGCTCTTCGACGCCGGTCTCCGGTGGGCCGACCACCGCGGGGCCGAGCGGGCGGAGGTACAGCATCTCGTAGGCGACGGCCGCGATTACCCCGCCGGCGAGCGGCCCCACGTACCAGATCCAGAAATCGCTCCAGTCGTTCGCGATCAACTGTGGGCCGAACGCCCTGGCCGGGTTCATCATCGCGCCGGTGAGGACGCCGCCCATCAGCGTGTCCATCGTGACCGTGAGCCCGATCGCGAGCCCGGCGATCGACTTGAAGGTCCCACGTGGATCGGCCGCGGTTGCGAACACGACCCAGATCAGGAAGAACGTCAGGATTGCCTCGACCACGAGCCCGACCTCGGGTTGAATCCCGGGGCCCAGTGCCGGAGCGCCGAGGCTGCCTTCCCGGTCACTCGGGAAGATCCAGCGCAGCAGCGCCGCGGCCGCCACGGCGGCGCCCAGCTGAAAGATCCAGTAGACGACGGCCAGGATCGGCGAGAGCCGTCCGGTCACGAGGAAGCCCAACGTGATCGCCGGATTGAAATGGCCACCCGAGATGTGCCCCACGGCCGAGACCATGACCGCCATCGCGAGGCCGTTGGCGAACGCGATCGCGACGATGCCCGATTCGGGGAGCGGCCCGGCCGCCAGAACCGCGCCGGCACCGATGAAGACAAGCGCGAAGGTCCCGACGAATTCCGCCGCGCCGCGCCAGACGCCGTCCCTCAGCACGGGCGAGAGGCTAGAGAGCGCGTCGGACGGCACGAAAACTGGCCATTCGGCTCGTTGAGAGACAGGCGGTCCGCTGTCATGGTCCGCCACGATGGAGCGGGAGAGTCTGCTCACCGTGAAACTGTTCGTCGCGGCGAGCTTCATCGTGTTCTGCGTGCTCGCCGTCGCGGTGCTCGGCGCCACAGCTTGAGCGGTTTCGGAGTGAGGCTGCAACCACACGAGCGGGAGGTATTCATGCTGCGCCGTAAGAGGCTCTTGCTTTGCCTTTGCACGGTCTCGTTTTTGGCCACGTTCTTCGTAACTTCGGCGTGGAGCGCACCGGATCCCACTGCCAACAAGAACGCGATCTCGATCGACCTCGACTGCGGCGGCTATCACGTGGTTGCCACAGGAATCTTCCAGAGCCATTCGCCGACTTTCCACGTCGTTTCGTCCCAGTTGCCGGGCGTGGAGGCGGGGAGCGTCGGGCCGACATTCGGCTACGACGCATGGGACAACCCGGCACGGGCCGGTGAGCCGGTCGCCTCGTTTCGAGCGCCGGGGTTCTTCGGGGAACACACCAACGGTCAGCAGCTGACCACGTGTGACTTCGTCCTCCCGAACGTCCCGGACACCTGGTTCACGGGCTACTTCATGTTCACCCCTCGCGGCGGCTGAGCCCACGCCGGCGACCTTTTCCGAACCCGTCTGAACCCTGCTGACCCGACCGGGCTCGCAACTGCGGGGCTAGGATTCGAACCTAGACTACTCGGTCCAGAGCCGAGCGTCCTACCATTAGACGACCCCGCAACGGGGCTCGGATTGTAGCCGCTCTCCGGCCAGTTTCCGGTACAGGACGAAGGGCGCGAAGGCGTAGAACGCGATAAAAACGGTGTTGATCGCCATCGTCGCGAGCCACGCCCCGATAACTCCGCCCAAGAGGAAATAACCCGCGGCGACCGGGATCGCGACCAGCACGATCCCGACCAGCGTGAGGACCAGGAAGATCGCCAGCACAGCGGCCGTCCGGCCCTGAACCAGCTGGTTCGAACGAGCGAGCGCCGCGCGCCAGTGGACGCGTTCGAGCACGATCAGCGGGACGATCAGCGCCCAGCGGGCCATCAAGATGAGGCCGGGGACGAGAAAGGCGATCAATCCCAGCAGGATTCCGACCGTCGTCACGACTGCCGAGATGAGGAGATCCGGTAAGCGGTCCCGGGTTTGAGCGTAGGGCTCCGTCAGGGTGCGGTCGCCGGCGGCGACGTCGTGAACGAGCGCGCCGATGATCCACGGGAAGGCCACGAGCGTGACGCTCGACGAAAACGCGACCCAGAGCCACCACCCGGCCGACCCACGCGACACCTCGGGATCGATCAGGGCGAGCGCGAGCTCGAGCGGCGCGAGCAGGAGAGCCACGACGATGAGCGTGCGCCAGAACCGCCCGAGGAACAGGCGCCACGTCTCCCGCACGACGTCCATCACCATGTCCCGGGGGCGCTAGGCGACGTCGGCGGCCCAGTCGCCGTACAGGGCCGTGTAGAGGCCCTGCCGCGCCATGAGCTCGTCGTGCGTCCCCTGCTCGACGATCTTCCCATGCTCGAGCACGACGATCAGGTCGGCGCCGCGGATGGTCGAGAGCCGGTGTGCGATCACGAACGCGGTGCGTCCGGCAAGCAGCGTTCGCAGCGCGCTCTCGATCTTGCGCTCGGTTCCGATGTCGACGGAGGAAGTGGCCTCGTCGAGGATCAGGATGCGGGGATCGGCCAGCAGCGCTCTCGCGAAGGCGACGAGCTGGCGCTGGCCGAGCGACAGTCGAGTTCCGCGCTCCTGGACGTCGGTTTCGTAGCCGTCCTCCAGCCGCATGATGAACTCGTGCGCCCCGACTGCGGCGGCCGCCGTCCGGATCTGCTCGTTCGTGGCGTCGGGACGTCCGAAGGCGATGTTGTCGCGCACCGAGCCGGCGAAGAGGAAGCCTTCCTGGGGGACGATCCCCAGCTGGCGACGGAGGGATTCCTGCCTCACGTCGCGGAGGTCGGTGCCGTCGATCGAGATCGAGCCCTCGCGCGGGTCGTAGAAGCGGGCGAGCAGCTTGCCGATCGTCGATTTCCCCGCACCGGTGTGCCCGACGAGCGCCACGGTGGTTCCGGCGGGCACGTCGAGATCGATCCCGTGCAGCACCTCGGGGCCGCGTCCATAGCCGAAGCGGAGATCGTCCAGCCGGACATGGCCGTCGATGCGCCCGAGGTCGACGGCGCCGGGTCGGTCGCGCACCTCCGGTTCTTCGTCCATCACGTCCATGATCTTGTCCAGCGCGGCGACGGCGGCGAGGAACGTGTTGTAGAGCTGCGAGAGCTGCTGTACGGGGTCGAAGAAGTTCGACACGTAGAGGATGAAGGCGAAAAGCGTGCCGACCGAGAGATCGCCGCCCGCGACCAGGTAGCCGCCGTAGCCCAGGACGACCGCGGTGGCGACGGACGAGAGGAAGTCGACGAACGGAAAGTAGACGCCGCTGTTCACGACGGTCTGCTGGTTGGCAGTGCGGTAGTGGGCGTTGACCTCCTCGAAATTGCGGCGTCGCGCCGACTCGCGCGTGAAGGACTGGATGACGCGCATGCCGGCGATGTCCTCGGCCAGTGTGGCGGTGACGAGGCCGAGCCGCTCGCGGACCGCTCGGTAGGCGCGCGAGCTCCGGACGCGGAAGATCGCGGTCGCGAGCGCCATCGCCGGAATGACGGAGAGGGTGGCCAGCGCCAGGCGCCAGTCGAGGTAGAAGAGCACCGCCGCCGAGCCGATGAGGATGAGCGTGTTCTGGACGAGCGTCGTGACTCCGTCCGTGACGAGCTGGTCGAGTGCATCGACGTCGTTCGTCAGGCGGCTGATGATCGTGCCGGCACGGTTGCGCTCATAGAAGCCGAGCGAGAGGCGCTGCAGGTGGCGGAAGAGCTTGGTCCGGAGGTCGGCCAGGATTCGCTCCCCCGTCCAGCCGGTGAAGTAGGTCTGAGCAGAGGACGTGGCGAGGCTCGCGATGCCCGCGACGAGGAAGAGCACGACGATGACGGTGAGCGCGCTGAGATCCTGCTTGCTAATGCCGTCGTCCACTGCCAGCTTCGCCAGGTACGGCGGTGCGAGTGCGGTGAGCGTGGCCGCGAGGAGCGACGCGGCGGCGAGGGCCGTGCGCAGCTTGTATGGCGCCGTCAGTCTCGCGAGCGTGGAGATGCGGCGAGCAGTGCGCTGCCACGACCAGTCCTCCACGCTGGAGTCGCGCTGCGCCGAGAGGTGCGAGCCGGGCTGCCAGACCCTCACGTGGCCCACCGCCTGTTGCGGCGGCCTCTACTAAGTACACGCGCGGGTGCCCTGGGAGACCCCACCTCCCCGACCCATGACGCGAGCCTAGTGTCCAAACCCGCGCGGGTGGGTGACCGGAGTGCGGCGAGTGTGCGCCCACCGGAGCGGCCGCAGCAGAGGAAAAGGCCGCTCACGCAGTCGCCTCCGCAGCCTCCGCGGTCTCCGCGGTCTCCGTCGCGTCCGCTCGCGCCTCGACCCGCTCGGCGAACTCCCGCTCGAGGAGGCCGTGCTCGTAGATCTCCCGATAGACCGGACTGCGCTCGAGCAGTTCGTCGTGCGTTCCGAGGGCGACGATTCGACCGCGATCGAGCACGACCAGCTCGTCC
>DASSXA010000217.1:0-6966 GCA_035704315.1 Gaiellaceae bacterium | reverse complement strand
AGGTGGACGCGGATGTTCGCGCTCTCCCACATCGAGGCGCCCCAGCCCTCGCCGACTGTTCCGATCCAGGCCGAGGGCGCGGCGCCGCAGATCTCGACGTACGTCGAGAAGCCGATCCCGCGGTAGCGGCCCTGCTTGCGCGTCTCATCCTGCTCGCGCCGGAAGCCCTCGTAGTCGACGATCTCCAGCGCCCGGTCGAGCGCCTTCTCGTAGTCCCCGCTGTCGTACTTGAGGCCCCTGAGGATCCCCACCGGGTCGTACGGGAACGCGTCCGGCGGGATGAAGTTCCGGCGGCGGACGTCGACCGGATCGAGACCGAGCTCGTGCGCGAAGAGGTCGACGGATCGCTCGACGACGTACGTCGCCTCCGGCCGGCCGGCGCCGCGGTAGGCGTCGACCATGCCGGTGTTCGTGTACATGCCGAGCACCTGGCAGTAGATGTTCGGGGTCCGGTACGCACCCGAGAGCATCCGCCCGTACAGCGTCGTCGGGATGCCCGGCGCAATCGTCGACAGGACCCCGCCGAGGTTGGCGTAGGTCTTGACCTTCAGCGCCGTGATCGTGCCGTCGCGCTTCCCTCCGATCTCGACATAGGCCACGTGGTCGCGACCGTGCGTGGTCGCGGCGTAGTTCTCACTCCGCGTCTCCATCCACTTGACCGGGCGGCCAACCTTCTGGGCGATCGCCGCCATCAACACGTACTCGTGGTAGAGGAAGATCTTCGTGCCGAACCCGCCGCCGACGTGGAGCGCGATGCAGCGCATCTTGGTCTCCGGGATCCCGAAGACGAATGCCGTCATCAGCAGACGCATGATGTGCGGGTCCTGCGAGGTCATCCAGACCGTGTACTGGCCCGTCGCAGGCTCGTAGGTCGCGGCCGCGCCGCGCACCTCCATCGGGTTCGGGATCAGCCGCTGGTTGACGAGCCGCTGCTTGACAACGACCTCGGCCTCTTCCAGCGCCTTGTCAGTCGCGTCCGCGTCTCCGACGGACCAATCCATCGCGATGTTGCCGGGCGCATTCTCGTGGAGCTGGAGTGCACCGTCTGCGGCCGCGTCTTCGACGTCGACGATGACATCGAGCGGATCCCAGTCAACGTCGATCAGCTCGCGGGCGTCCTCCGCCGCGACCTTGCTTTCCGCCACCACCGCAGCGACACCGGCGCCCGTGAACGTGACGCGGTCGATCTCGAGCGCGCGCGGGGTGTTGACGAAGTTCTCGACGCCGCCCGCCTGCCAGGCGCACGGAAGCGGCGGCAGGTGCTCGAAGTCCTTGCCGGTGAAGACGGCGATCACGCCGGGCGTCGCCTCCGCCGCCGACGTGTCGATGCTCTTGATCCTGGCGTGCGCATACGGCGAGCGCAGGATCGCCACATGGGCCATCCCGGGCAGCTTCAGATCGTCGAGGTACTTGGCGGCGCCCGTGATCAGGCTCGGGTCCTCGACGCGCCGGACGGGCTCGCCGACCAGCGTGGTTGGCGCCTCTGCAGCGGTCGTCATTGCGCCACCTCCGCGGCTTCGTGGACGGCCCGAACGATGTTCTCGTAACCGGTGCACCGGCACAGGTTCCCCTCGAGCGCATGCCGGATCTCCTCGTCGCTCGGCCGCGGGCTCGCCTCGAGCAGGTCGACGGTGGCCATGATCATCCCCGGCGTGCAGAACCCGCACTGGAGCCCGTGCTTCTCGCGGAATGCCTCCTGCACCGCGTGGAGCGTCCCATTCGATGCCAGCCCTTCGATGGTCGTCACAGCCGCCCCGTCGGCCTGGACCGCCAGCACCGTGCACGACTTCACCGCCTTGCCGTCGAGGTGAACGGTGCACGCCCCGCAGTGGGACGTGTCGCACGCGATCTTCGTGCCGGTCAACCCCACGTCGTCGCGAATGAAGTCGACGAGCAGGGTTCGCGGTTCGAGGTCGGCGTCCCGCTGGACGCCATTGACGGTGATTCCGACGTGCATCGGCCCTCCTTCGGATTTTGGGCGACTCTACGCCTCGCCCGAGAGGTTTTCCACAGGGTTCGGACGCGCCTATCCTTTGCGCGCATCTCAAGCGATTCGAGGGGGAGCGAATGCTGAATCGACTCTGGTGCGCCGTGCTTTTCGCGGCGTCCCTTCTGCTGGTACTGACCGGCACGGCCGGCGCCGCGGTCTTCACACCCGGCTCCGCGGGGCTCGGTGACCCGTTCTTCCCGAATGCGGGAAACGGCGGCTACGACGTCTCGCATTACTCGTTGACGCTCGGCTACGAGCCGGCGTCCAACCGGCTCGCCGGCTCCGCGGTGATCACCGCGACGGCGACGCAGGATCTCTCACGGTTCGACCTCGATCTCCGCGGCTTCTCGATCTCGCGCCTCGAAGTCAACGGCCAGGCGGCGACGTTCACGCGGGAGGACGAGCAGGAGCTCGTGATCACGCCGAGCTCCGGCCTGGGCTCGGGTAGCCAGTTCACAGTCACGATCGACTACGCGGGAACACCGCCGATCGTGACCGATCCGGACGGGTCGATCGAGGGCTGGGTGCCGACAGACGACGGCGCGTTCGTCGTCGGGGAGCCGCAGGGCTCACCCGGCTGGTATCCGGCGAACGACAACCCGCGCGACAAAGCGCGCTACGACTTCAGCGTCACCGTGCCCGAGGGCCTGACTGCGCTGGCGAACGGAGTGCTGGTCTCGCACGTGACGACCGCGGGCAAGACGACCTGGGTCTGGCGCGAGACCGATCCGATGGCGCCGTACCTCGCCACCGCGACGCTCGGGGTCTTCGACCTGACGATCTCCCAGGTCGGGGACATCCCGTCGTACGTCGCGGTGGACCCCACGCTCTCGAAGGGCAACGTCCTCCGCAAACTGCCTGCGATCGTGCGGTTCTACAGCTCGATCTACGGGCGGTACCCGTTCACTGCGGTCGGCTCGATCGTCGACGATGCGAAGATCGTCGGCTACTCGCTCGAGACGCAGACGAAGCCGGTCTATGACCGCATGCCCGACGAGGCCACGCTCGCTCACGAGCTCTCGCACATGTGGTTCGGCGACTCGGTCACGCTCACGGACTGGCCGGACATCTGGCTGCACGAGGGCTTCGCGACGTGGTCGGAATGGATCTGGAGCGAGTATTCGGGCAACAAGACCGCCCAGAAGTACTTCGACAACCTCTACAACACGCCCGCCCAGGACACGGCCTTCTGGACGCCGCCGCCTGCTGATCCCGGAACGCCGGCGTTCATGTTCAACGGAACGATCTACTACCGCGGCGGGATGACGCTCCAGGCGCTGCGGCAGAAGGTCGGCGACTTCGCCTTCTTCCAGATCATGCGCGGGTGGGCGACCCAGAACCTCTACGGCAACGTGACGACGCCGCAGTTCATTTCCCTGGCGGAGCAGGTCTCGGGGATGCAGCTCGATCACTTCTTCGACGTCTGGCTCTACCAACTGGATAAGCCGACGTCCTGGTAGGCGCGGAGCTACTGTTCAAGCAAGGAGGTGAGCGCCGCATGTGCCACTCGTCCAAGTGGGAGTACTGGGATTTCCTGAGCCAGAGAGAGCGGCGCGAAGACGAGGCGCGCCGCAGCTTCGAGGTCGTCGACGAGCGCGACGTCCCCGAGCCGAAGATCGAGCCCGAGCCGGAGCCTGAGCCCGAGCGCGAGCTCGTCAGCGTCTGAGTTGCGGAGCCGGCGGGCCGTCAGGCCCGCCGGCTCGTAATCTTTTTACGAAAGCTTGACGGTTTCGACTCAACCCACGTGGGGTTTTGGCCGTTTAACAACGTACGGTGTTCGGTGCCTTCCCCCAGTCGGCCTTCGTGCCCTGTACGGAATGCGGTGCCTCGGTCGAGCGCTCGGCGCTCGCCACTCACGTTTGCGACACGGAGCGGCTGCTCGACTTCCGTCTCTCTCAGCTTCGCGAGGAGATCGCCGCCTTCGACGCGCAGCTCGCGGCGTGGTTGGCCTCGACGCATGGCCGCTTCGCGGCCTGGGTGGCAGAACGCGACCGGCGGGCGGGCCCCAGCAGCCCGCCCGCATAGTCGCTCCCCTACTGATCTAGCCGCTGGCCCTCGAGGACCTCGCCGCGCCAGGCGCCGGTCTCGATGGCGAGGCTCTCGACGAGCTCCTTGAAGTGTTCGAGGTCGGCTTTGACCCCGTACGTGTCCACGCCGACCTTGTCGGCGGCCGCCTCGAGGAAACCTTCCGGCTCCCAGGTCATGGTCACTTCGACCTTCGTGCGGTCGGCGCCGAGCGGCTCGAAGCGCACTTCGCCGCTGTTCGGCTTGCCGTCGATCGCGCGCCAGGCGATCACCTGGTCCGGCTCCTGCCGGGTGATCTCGGCGATCCACTCCTCGCGCTTGCCGCCGATCTCGGCGACCCAGCGCAGGCGCGTGTCGTCGATCTGGGTGACCGACTCGACGTTCTCCATGAACTTCGGGAACTCTTCGAACTGCGTCCACTGGTTGTAGGCGGTCGAAACAGGAACGTTGACCTCGATTGCTTCTCTCACTTCAGCCACTGATGACCCCTTTCTGTTGGGTTGCAGGTCCCGTACCCGGATTCAAGTTGCCCTAACAAGATCGCGATACGTTTCATGTAATGCGCCGTGCGACGCTCGTCGCGCTCGTCGCTGCGGGTGTCCTGGCCACGCCTGCAGCCGCCTCGACTTGGCTGCAATTCGGACTCGTGGACACGCAAGAGGCGCTCGGCGGGCAGGCGCGATTCGGCAGCACACTCGGGGCGCTCCGCCCTCAGGTCGTCAGGGTCATGCTGGGCTGGGGCGGGCCATTCGGCGTTGCGCGCGACCGGCGTCCGAAGGTCGGCACGAATCCTTCCGACCCCGCGTACGACTGGGGACCGTACGACCGCGCGGTGCAGACGGCGGCCGCGCGCGGCGTCCAGGTGCTCTTCACCATCTACGCCACGCCCTGGTGGGCGAACGGCAAGACGCCGAATGCGGCCCCGCAGAACTTCAAGCGGCTGCAGGACTTCGCCTATGCCGCCGCATCTCGGTACAGCGGGACGTACCGGCGCAGTGACGGCGTCGTGCTGCCGCGTGTCTCGCTCTGGACAGCGTGGAACGAGCCGAACATCCCGCTCGGCTTGAAGCCGCAATGGCGTAGGTCTCGAGGGCGGTGGGTGAGCCAGAGCGCGCGGGACTACGCGCAGATCTGTAACGCCGTCTACGACGGTATTCATCTGACGCTGCTGCGCGGCGAGCAGGTCGCCTGCGGCGTGACCACAGCGCGCGGGAACAACGCGCCGGCGTCCCGGCGTCCGTCCGTCGCGCCGATCGGGTTCCTACAGGCGGCGAAGGCAGCGGGCATGCGGGACTTCGACGCGTACGCGCATCACCCCTACTCCGGAGACCCGCGACTGGCGCCCGGCGCGAAGCCGAAGAATCCAAAGGCGATCACGCTCGGGAACATCGGGAAGCTGATCCGCGAGGTGACACGGCTCTATGGGCCGAAGCCGATCTGGATCACCGAGTACGCGTACGAGACGAGCCCACCAGACCACGTGTTCGGGGTCGCGTGGGGCACGCAGGCCTTCTACATGCGCGAGGCGTACGGGATCGCGCGGCGCAACCCGCGGATCGAGATGCTGCTCTGGTTTCTCGCCCGCGACGAGACAAGGGCGAGCGGCTGGCAGTCGGGTCTCGTGTCGGCTGGCGGCCGGCGCAAGCCTTCGTTCTACGAGTTCCAAGAGCTCGCGAAGGCGGCACGGAAGCATCGCCTGACGGTGCTCCGGACCGTTCGGCGCGCGCGGGTTCCCGGGGTACGGGATCTCCTGCGCGACGCAGTCGGCAGTGGGCTCGATCCGAGCTCCTGGCTACCGCTCGGACCGACGCCTTAGCGACCTCACAGAAGGGGGCGCCGGCGCGTTGGTATACGCGTGGCGGCTGGGAAGCTCTATCGCCTCGTCGGGGCTGACGGCATCGAGTTCATGTCGCCGGTTCCGGGGACGCTGGGCGGCCACCGGCGCAATCGGATCTACGGCCGGCTTGACTGCCCGTCGGCGCTGCGGTGGCTCGCGAAAGGCCATCTGGTGCGCCACCGTGTGTTCTTCGCGGACGAGGAGACTGCGATCGCCGCCGGATATCGGCCGTGCGCTCGCTGCCTGCCGGAGAAGTACCAGGCCTGGAAGACTCGCGCCTAGACTGACGCCTCTTCATGGCTCGACCGCCGCTGAACCTGTCGCTCGGCGATGTTCAGGCCGCTCTCGCCGACGCGATCGACGAGCTTACGCAGCCGCCGACGCGGAAGGAACGAAAGAACGGGTGGATCGAGGAGACGCGGACGGAAGTTTCGGCCTACCTGCGGGCGATCCGGGACGACATAGACAGCGGGATGCCGCCGCACCCGCGCGATTTGCCGTCGCAGGTCGAGGTTGTGAGGTGGCTCGATGCAATGGGCATAGACCTCGGGGATCCGCTGAACGAGCGGGTTATGAGCGCGTTTTCGGTCGCCCGCCGCTTTGCCAAGCAAGCCGCCGAGACCTCGTAGCCGAGCCGGTTTACGGGCGCCCGCGCCGACGGGTGTCCTCGAGCCGCGGCGCCGGGTGACCGACCTCAGTGCGGAGCCGCTCGATGAGCTCGGAGGCTTGCGCGGCGGTTGCCGGAAACTCCTCGCCGAGGCGCTCGGCCATCGCGGCAGCGAGCGCGTACATCTGGCGCACGGTGGGCTTGCGGTCATCGAGGCCGCGGCCGCTGCCGCGGCGAGGCCCGCCGTCGCCCTTCCCCCTTGGGTGGGTGGGGTTGGTCATCCCTGGGGCTCAGGGAACCAGAGAAAGCCGCACCAATGGGAGACCGCCTCGTGCCGATAGTGGAACTTCAGCCGGCGTTTAGCGCTCGAAGACCTGCTGCGCCAAGCCGCCGTCGAGCAGGAAGCTCGCACCAGTTGCGTACGCAGCGTCGTCCGAGACGACCCAAGCGACGAGAGCGGCGACCTCCTCCGGCGACCCCGTCCGCCGGAGCGGGATGTGGGGGCGG
>DASSXA010000213.1:0-7812 GCA_035704315.1 Gaiellaceae bacterium | reverse complement strand
CCCCGTAACCGACTGTGGTGACCGTTTGTAGCGCCCACCACAGCCCGATGCCGATGTTCGGATACTCCTCGCTGTCGATGAGACTGATGAGGGCTCCGGCGCCCACGACGATCACTGCCGTCGCGACGACGATGACGCCTGCAGCGTTCCGCACCGATAAGGGCTCCCGCAGAAACCGCTCGAGCCGTCGCTCGATGACATTCCACCGGCCCATTAGGGGATCGTCGCCACATTCGCGCCCTCATCCGCTGCGCGGAGCTCTGCCATCTCCGAGCGCCGCTTGGCGGTGAGCTCCCGGACGACGATCTGGATCGAGGCCACGATCGGGACGGCGATGATCGCTCCAACGGCGCCCAAGAGCGTGCCGAAGACGAGGACGCTCGCGATCACGAGGAAGCCCGAGACGTCGGCTGCCTTACCGAGGATCGTCGGCTGCAGCACATAGTTCTCGATCTGCTGGTAGACGAGGACGATCGCGAGCATGATCACCGCAGCGGTCACGCCCTGGGTGAGCGCAGCGAGAACGAGGATCACGCCGGCGATCGTGGCGCCAACCATCGGGATCAGGTCGAGGAAGCCCGCGATGAAGGCAAGCGCAAGGGGAAAGGGCAGGCCGAGCGCCCAGGCCGAGAGGCCGTAGATCGTCCCGCAGACGACCGAGATGGCGATGTTGCCGAGCATCGTTCGCGAGACCGCCGTCACGATCGCCGGCCAGATCCGTTGCAGCCGTGCCGAGCCGGCCGGATCCAGCAGGCTGTCGACGCCAGCCACGAGCCGCGGCATATCGATGATCAGGAACAGCGTCAGAAAGATCGCAGTGACCAGGCTGAGGACCAGGCTGAAGCCGGAGATCCCGACGCCGAGCACCCCGCCGGCCGCCTGCCCGATCGCCTTGGCGACCTGCTTGACGTGCTCCTGCGACTGCTCGGGCGCCTGACTGTGGGCATCGATCCAGGAACCGACAGAAGAATCACGGATGTCCTGCACGAGCGTCGGCAGCGCGTTGACGAAGTCGCGCGTCGCAGAGGCGAACGGGGACAACAGGATGAACACCACCACGAGCGCAAGCGCAACGGTCCCCAGGACGACGACCACGGCCGCCGTGCTCCGACCGAGCTTCAGCCTGCGCTGCGCAAGCTCGACCACGGGATCGAGCACGAGCGCCGAGAACAGAGCGAGAAAGAGCGTGAGAACAGAGGTGCGCACCGCGATGAACGCCCACCCGACCGCGATGATTGCCGCGGCGACGAGCATCGTCCGCACGGTGATGTCGATGCTGAGCGGCCGCCGACGGACCGGCAGCGCGCCAGGGGTGCCTTCTTGCACAGAGAAACGTACTCGCTCGCCGGTCCGGCTCCTGCCCGGCAGAGTCGGCGGCGGACGCCATGGCGAAGCTGATCTACTCCGTGATCGAGTCGCTCGACGGCTCCTTTCCAGACAACCTCCGCCTTGACCCTCGAGCTCGTCGACGAACGTCGGTTCGGCAATGGCATGGTCTACCTGCGCTACGGCATAAAGAGGCCTTGATAGGACCTGCCGACATGATCGACGAGCTCCGTGTGGATCCCGGCCGGCCGCCCGGCCTGATGACGCGCGACGCGCGCGCGACGTTCGGTCTCGACAAGGCGGCTGGGAAGGAGAAGCTGAGGGAGCTCGTCGAGCGGCTCGGCATCCTCCAGCAGCGTCTATTTGCCGAGCGCGAGCGCAGCCTCCTCCTCGTCCTTCAGGGTCTCGATGCCTCCGGCAAGGACGGGGTCATCCGGAAGGTCTTCACGGGCGTGAACCCTCAGGGCTGCCGGGTCGTCTCCTTCAAGGCTCCGACGTCCACGGAGCTCGCGCACGACTTCCTCTGGCGCATCCATGCGGCGCTGCCCGAACGCGGCTACATCGGCGTCTTCAACCGCTCCCACTACGAGGACATCGTCACAGTTCGGATGCTCGGGCTCGTGCCGGAGAAGGTCTGGAAACGGCGTCCGCGCGACGTGAACGCATTCGAGCGGACGCTGGCCGACGAAGGGACGACGATCGTCAAGGTCTTCCTCAACGTCTCGAAGGAAGAGCAGGCAGAGCGCTTCCGGGAGCGGATCGCCGACCCCGAGAAGCGGTGGAAGTTCCGGAAGGCCGACCTCGAGACCCACAAGCGGTTTGCCGAGTACATCAGCGCGTACGACGAGGCGATCGAGGCGACCTCGAAGCGCTGGGCCCCTTGGCACATCGTCCCCGCCGATCGCAACTGGGTGAAGAGCGTCGCGGTTGCTGCGCTGGTTGTCGATGCGCTCGAGCGCATGGACCCCAAGCTCCCTGAGGCCGAGCCGGGCATCGAAGACATCGAGATCGTCTAACGGGGCTGCGCTTTTTCGGCGGACCCTTGACATCGTCGGCCGGATTTAGTCAAATGCATAAGTCGAATGTCTAAGGTTGCTGTTCGCCCCGGATACGAGACGGAGCAGGCGCTCCTAGATGCCGCAGAGCGCCTGCTCGTCGAGGTGGGCTACGGCGGGATCACCACTCGCCGCCTCGGCGAGGAGGCGGGCGTCAACCACGGCCTCGTCCACTACTACTTCGGCTCGAACGAGAACCTGTTCGTGCGTGCGCTCGAGCGATTCACCGAGCGGCTGATCGCCCGCCAACGGGAGCTGTACGCGTCCGACCTGCCCTTTGTGGAGAAGTGGCGAACGGCCATGCGCTACCTCGTGAGCGAGGACGTCACCTACGAGAAGGTCTGGCTCGAGCTGCAGGCGCTCGCCTGGAACAACCCCGACCTGCGGAAGCGGCTCGCGCGGGTGAACGCGGAGTGGCGGGCTGTGCTGACCGAGGCCTTCGAAGAGCCGCACCGCGCGCTCGGAATCGAGCTGCCGCTCGAGGCGCTCGTCTCGCTCGTCATGACGTTCAACATCGGCATCATCGTCGAGCGCCTCGGGGGCATCGAGACCGGGCACGCCGAGCTCCTGGACTGGATCGACCAATGGCTGTCGAGCTGACCGCACCCACACGCGAGCAAACGCGGGCCCGTTATCCGGACGAGTTCGGATACGTCGACCGCAACGGCGTGAAGGTCTACTACGAGGTCTACGGCGTGGGCGAGCCAACCGTGCTTCTCCTGCCGACGTGGTCGCTGATGCACTCGCGGCACTGGAAGATGCAGATCCCCTACCTGGCGCGCCACTGCCGCGTCGTGACGTTCGACGGGCGCGGCAACGGCCGCTCGGACCGCCCCCAGGATTCAGCGGCCTACGACGAGCGAGAGTTCGCGGCCGACGCGCTCGCGGTGCTGGATGCGACGGAGACCGAGCGCGCAGTAATCGTCGGCTTCTCGCTCGGCGGCCAGCGCGGGCTACTCCTTGCCGCGGAGCATCCAGAACGCGTCGACGGCGCCGTCTTCATCGGGCCGAGCTTCACGGGCGGCGGCGAGCCGCTCCCCGAGCGAACGGTCTACGACTTCGACACCGAGTACGACACGGACGAGGGCTGGGCGAAGCACAACCGCCACCACTGGTTGCGCGACTATCGCGACTGGGTCGAGTTCTTCATGGCGAAGATGTTCACGGAGCCCCACTCGACGAAGCCGATCGAGGATGGTGTTGCCTGGGGTCTCGAGACCGACGCCGAGACCATGCTCGCAACGCAGTACGCGCCCGGGTTGACACCCGAAGAGTCGCGGGCGCTCTGCAGTCGCGTTCGCTGCCCGGTGCTCGTGATTCACGGCGGCGGCGACGCGATCGGCTCGGTGACGCGAGGCGCCGCGCTCGCGGAGCACGTCGGCGGCGAGCTCGTCGTCCTCGAAGGATCGGGGCACGCGCCGCACCTCCGCGACCCCGTAAAGGTCAATTCGCTACTCCGCGACTTCGTCGCTCCGCCGAAGCCGTCCGCGCGCTGGCCCCGCGGCAAGTCGCGCCGCAAGCGCGCCCTGTACATCTCCTCCCCAATCGGCCTCGGCCACGCCCAGCGCGACGCAGCGATTGCGGAAGAGCTCCGAAAGCTGCATCCCGACCTCGAGATCGACTGGCTGGCACAGCACCCGGTCACGGCGGTGCTGGAGGCTCGCGGCGAGCGGATCCATCCGGCGAGCAGATTCCTGGCCAACGAGTCGCACCACATCGAGAGCGAGTCGGCCGAGCACGACCTGCATTGCTTCCAGGCGATTCGGCGGATGGACGAGATCCTGCTCTCGAACTTCATGGTCTTCCACGACCTCGTGCGCGACGAGCAGTACGACCTCTGGATCGGCGACGAGTCCTGGGAGCTCGACTACTACCTCCACGAGAACCCAGAGCAGAAGCGGGCAGCCTACGTCTGGCTCACCGATTTCGTCGGTTGGCTGCCGATGCCCGACGGCGGCGACCACGAGGCATTTCTGACCGGCGATTACAACGAGGAGATGATCGAGCACATTGCGCGCTTCCCGCGTGTGCGGGATCGAGCCGTGTTCGTCGGCAACCCAGACGACATCGTTCCCGAGCGGTTCGCCTTCCACCTTCCGTGGATCCGGGAGTGGACCGAGGAGCACTACTCATTCGCCGGCTACGTCACCGGCTTCGATCCCGCCGAGTTCGCGGACCGGGCAGCGCTCAGGGCCGAGCTCGGCTACGGCGTGGACGAGCAGGTCTGCATCGTCACCGTGGGCGGCTCAGGCGTTGGCGGCGACCTCCTGCGGAGGGTCATCGCTGCCTTCCCGGAGGCGAAGGAGCGGGTGCCGTCGCTGCGCATGATCGTCGTGGCCGGCCCGCGGATCGACCCGGAGACGCTGCCGGCGCACGACGGGCTCGAGGTGCGTCCTTACGTCCACGAGCTCTACCGGCATCTGGCCGCCTGCGACCTGGCCGTCGCGCAGGGCGGCCTGACCACGTCGATGGAGCTCACCGCGAACCGGCGCCCGTTCCTCTACTTCCCGCTGCGCCACCACTTCGAGCAGAACTTCCACGTGCGCCACAGGCTCGAGCGCTATGGAGCCGGGCGTTGCATGGACTTCGAGAACGACGGCCCCGAGGAGATCGCCGCAGCGATCGCCGAGGAAATCGGACGTGAGGTCGACTATCGGCCGGTCGAGACGGACGGCGCCGCGCGCGCTGCCGCGCTGATCGCCGACCTCATCTAGGACAGCGACCGCTGAAAGGAGCGCACATGCCGCACGACCATCACAAGCCGGCTTCCTTCCACAGCTCCCCGCAAGAGGCGATGCAGGCGCCGCCAGAGGAGTTCCTCTACCTCGCATGCCTCGACCAGGGCAACGGGAAGCCGGACTTCCTCGCCGTCGTGGATGCCGAGGACGGCAGGGTCGTCCACGAGCTTCCGATGCCGAATGTCGGCGATGAGCTGCACCACTTCGGCTGGAACCGGTGCTCCTCGGCGTGCCACGGCCCCGACCGCTCGCACCTGATCGTGCCCGGCTTCCGCTCCTCGCGCATCAACATCGTCAACGTGGCCGACGACCCGCAGCGGCCCCGGATCGAGAAGGTGATCGAGGCCGACGAGGTCGTACGCGAGACCGGTTATACGCGACCCCACACCGTGCACTGCATGCCGCGCGACGACGTCGTCGTCTCGATGCTCGGGGACGCGCAGGGGAACGGTGCGGGGGGTTTCGCCGTCATCGACGCGCAGACGTTCGAGGTCAAGGGACGCTGGGAGAACGGGGGCGAGACGCCGCCCTTCAACTACGACTTCTGGTACCAGCCGCGCCAGAACGCACTCGTCTCGTCGGAATTCGGCGAGCCCAAGGCGTACGAGCCGGGCTTCGATCTCGAGGACGTCACCGCGGGGCGCTACGGAAGCAGGCTTCATTTCTGGAACCTCGCCGAACGGCGGCTCGAACAGACGCTCAATCTGGGCGAGAACGGTCTCGTCCCGCTCGAGGCACGCTGGCGCCACGATCCCGATGCGGATGACGGCTTCGTCGGCGCCGCCCTCTCGAGCACGATGTGGCACTTCCAGCGGGCGAACGGCGGCTGGAAGGCCGACCAGGTAATCGCGGTCGACGGCGTCGAGCTCGAAGGGTGGCCGTTCCCGGTTCCCGGCCTGATCACCGACCTCGTGCTTTCGATGGACGACCGCATGCTCTACTTCGCCGACTGGCTACACGGCGACATCCGCCAGTACGACGTGTCCGATCCGAAGAACCCGAAGCTGACCGGTCAGCTGTGGCTCGGCGGGGTACTCGGCAAGCCGAGCGACGCCGGCCGGGACCTGAGCGGCGGCCCGAACATGCTCCAGCTGTCCTACGACGGGCGCCGGCTCTACGTCACGAGCTCGCTCTATTCGAGCTGGGACGATCAGTTCTATCCGGACATGCGGTCGTGGCTGCTGCGGGTCGACTGCGACCCGAACGGCGGGATCGAGGTCGACCGCGACTTCTTCGTCGACTTCCACGACCGCCCGGAGGGACCGGCCCGCACGCATGAGGTTCGGCTCCAGAACGGCGACTGCACCACGGAGATCTTCCAGTGATGCTGGCACACATCATGGGGATGCCGGTCGAAGAGACCGTGCTGCTGCAGCTCGCGCCGGCGGGGGCAGTGGCCGGGCCGGCGCTCGTCATCGTCATGCGCAGCCGACTGAGCCGCCTGGGCAGACGGCTTCGTCGCCGCGGCTAGGGTCGAGCGGGGTCAGACCCCGTCGCGGAGCAGTGACAAAAGACGCCTGAAACGGTGACGATCAGTCCACCGTGTGGTCGAGTTCCGCCTGTCCAAGCGACGAGCCATGTCCCTTGCGTGGATGAAATGTCACACGCTCGTCACGGGGTCTGACCCCCGCGGCACGGCGCTTCGGCCTCTGGTCCAGCCGAGTTCCGGATCGCCGGGCTCCAACACAAGCACGGTCGTCTCGAACGAGTGCGAGCCTGCCCGGCCGCTGGGGGAGCATCAATCGGAGCAGGTCCAGTACGTGACGTCCCGGAAAGTCGAAACCCGAACACAGTCGCGCTCTTTCGAGTTCTCCGGGGTTGCATTCCTGGGGCAGATGATCGCGGGTGGTACCCGACCCGCGGGAATCTCTGTACAGGCACTGCCTTTCGCGGCGGAGCCGTTGGAGCCCCACACGATTAAGACGACGATCAGCGCGCCGATTGCGGCGATGATGCCGATCAGCGCGCCGTATTCCCGGACTCTCGTCATCCTCCTGACCTAGGGCGGCGCGGGAGAGACACAACTGCAGAGAGTAGGCGCACTGCGCTCGGTACAAAGCCGGCCGAATCCGGCCCAGTCGACCTAACGTCGCCGACTGGAACCAGCTTCCTCTAGGTGCAGACCGGGAGCGGCACGGTCCAGGAGTGTCAGGTCGGAAGCAACGTTAGCCTGACTCCACTTCGGAGCCCTCGGCGGCCCGCCGGGCGGCGACAGAAGGGCCCCGCAGAGCTGCGGCCCTTCGCGCCGTCTAGTCCGGAAGCCAGCCGTCGCGGAAGCGAGTCGGTTTGCGCCGGCGAAACGGCGCGTATGCCTCGTCCGGGTCGGTCGTCTCCTCCTGGACGCCGGCGCCATGGCGCAGCGCGGCCTCGTCGACGGTGTACCCGCCCCAGTCCGGGCCGGTCGAGCGTTCGCGCGCCCCGACGGCGACCACGACGCACGGCCCCTCTCCCGCCCCGACGATGACGTGCTTCGTCTCCGGGGGACAGTGCACGAAATCCCATTGACGCAGCGGCCGCTCCTCGCCCTCGATGATCAGCAACGCCTGGCCCGCGAGCACGAGGAAGTCCTCCTGGTCTGCCTCCCAGTGGTACATCGCCATCGGCTCGCCCGGGCCGAGGACGCCGATGTTGATTCCGACCTGCGAGAACTCCGGCTCGCCCTCGAGCAGGCAGATTGCGGTGCGCCCCTCCTC
>DASSXA010000349.1:0-4974 GCA_035704315.1 Gaiellaceae bacterium | reverse complement strand
GGAACGCCGGTGAACATCAACTCGCTGACGTTCGGGTTCAAGTTCCCGATCGGCGCGGCGGGCGCCCAGTTCGCGCTGCCCGGGCGCTACTACGTCGCCGTCGACTCCGGCCGCGATCCGTTCACCGGCCGGCGGCTGGCGGGGACCTGGCGCCTGCGTTTCTGGGTCAACGACGTGCGGAAGCCGACCATCCGCGTCTTGACCAAGAAGGTCACCGCCGGGAGGCCCATGATCGCGCTTCAGATTCTCGACAAGGGCTCCGGCGTCGATCCGTTCTCGCTTGCGCTGGCCTACAACCAGGTCGCCGTGGGCGCCCTCGCGTATGACCCGTTCACAGGGCTGGCCCTCTTCCCCCTACCCGACACCGCGCCGCGGCTCCGTGCCGGCCGAACGCAGTTCGGCTTCATCGCTTCCGATTACCAGGAGGCAAAGAACGCGAGCGGCTACGGCGGCGAGGCAATGCCGAATACGCGCCTGCTCACTCAACGGGTGCGGGTCGTTCGGGGCCCGACAGTCACCTGGTTGACGCCGCTCGCGGGCCGTTGCGTCGGCAGGAACACACAGCTGGCCGTCTCCGCAGGCGCGACGAGAAGGATCCGCGCCGTCCGGTTCTACGACGGCAAGCGGCGGCTGCGGGTCGTCCGGCGGGGCGCGGCGGGGCTCTACATCACGAGCTGGCGGACACGCGGGGCGAAGCACGGGCGGCATCAGCTCCGTGCCGTCCTCCAGGCCGGATCACAGCGCGCCGAGGCTACGCGTCTCGTGCGCGTGTGCCGCTAGGCGCGGCCGCGGTAGCACGAAGCCTCGCGGGTAACCTCGTGTGCCCGTGACCGTCGAGTTCCTCTACTGGAAAGGCTGCCCGTCGCACCCTGAGGCGCGCGAGCTGCTGGAAGAGGTTCTCGAGGCCCGCGGAGTCGACGCTACGGTCGACGTCCGCGAGGTGCGCACGCAGGATGAAGCTCGGGCGCTCGGCTTTCCCGGCTCTCCGACGATCCGCGTCGACGGACGCGACGTGGATCCGGCCGGAGCCGAGGACCCTCCGTCTCTGTCGTGTCGCATCTACCACCTGCCGAACGGTCGCGTCTCTCCCGTCCCGACCCGAGAACAGATCGAGGAGGCACTGCAATGAGCTTGACAATGGCGACGGAAGCGCCGCACTTCGAGTTGCCCGGCGTCGACGGGCGTGATCATTCCCTCGACGACTACGCCGAGTTTCCCGTCCTCGCGATCGTCTGGTCGTGCAACCACTGCCCGTACGTCCAAGGGTGGGAGGGCCGGATGAAGGCGATCCAGCGGGACTACGGTGACCGCGGTTTCCGACTGGTGGCCATCAGCTCGAACGATGCGGACAGCCACCCGGCCGATTCGTTCGACGAGATGAAGGCACGAGCCGAGGCGCAGGGCTTCAACTTCGACTACCTCTACGACGAGGATCAGTCGGTCGCCCGGCGGTACGGGCCCGAACGGACGCCGGAGGTGTTCCTATTCGACGCCGGACGGCGGCTCGTGTACCACGGTGCGATCGACGACAACCGCGACGAGGACGCCGTGACCGAGCACTACCTGCGCGACGCGATCGAGTCGCTCTTGGACGGGCGCGATCCCGCAGTGCGGGAGACGCCGCCGGTGGGCTGCACCGTCAAGTGGAAGGGCTAGCCGCCGGTCGAGGCTCGCAGGTGGTCTAGGTTCGGTTCGCCCGTCCTCCTCCCCGCGGCGAGCCTAGCGAGGGCCGGCGCACGAATGTGAAACACGAACGTCACGAATCTGTGACTTCGCGAGCGGCCGCGCCCTGCGCAGCCTCGCGGCGCACGAGGTCAAGCGCCTCCTGGCGCGTCGAGATCGTGCCCGCCGCGCGCTCTTCCTCGACCAGCGCCAGGAGGCGCCCGATCTCCGGCCCCGGCGGCAGCCCCAGTTCGTCGCCGCGGAGCAAGGGCTCCGCCGGATCCGCCGCCCGTGCCCGCTCGATCGCACGCTCGAGCTCCTCACCGGCGCCGGCGAAACGCGCCGCATCGACCGCCCAGGGCTCTGTCTCCCGCCGGAACCGGAACACGGACCGCGCCGAGACGTCGTCAGGCGGCTCCGCCCGCAGCAGCGTGCTCGCGTAGCGGCGCACCTCGTTCGAGACCGGCAGCCGCTCCAACCGGCGCCCGAAGGCGGCGACGAGGCGCATTTCGGGGGAGGCCTCGCCCAACCCACGCAGGCGCTCGAGTGAGCCGCCCAGCGGCGCGAGCAGTCCGAGCTCGTCCAGCCGCTCATATCCGGCTGCGGTCAAACGCATCAGCTCAGCCAGGAGCCGCTCCCCGGCCGGCCGCCCGACGAGGGAAGCGTTCCGCCGCACGAGCTCTGCCGTTTCCTCGTCAAGGCGGAAGCTCAGCTCGTCCTCGAGCCGGACCGCGCGCAGCAACCGCAGGGGGTCGTCCTCGAAGATCGTCGGTGCTACAGCTCGCAGCACGCGTCGCTCGAGATCCTCGAGTCCGCCGAACGGATCTGCAGGCTCACCTCCTGCGAGGGGCCTGGCGACAGCGTTGATCGTGAAGTCGCGCGTCGCCAGGTCGTCTTCGATCCCGTCGTGCAGCGGCGTGAAGTCCACGGTGCGGCCGTCGTCCAGCGCAACACGCCACGCCCCATGTCGCTCGGACAGTGGAAACGGGGCGCCGCGCGCGAGCCGCGAGAACCGCCGCGCGGCCTGCTCGGGCTCCCGGCAGGCGATATCGAGATCCAAGACGGGACGTCCGAGCGTCTCGTCCCGAACTGCACCGCCGACGATCCACGCCTCCTCGCCCTCCAGGACTTCTCGGGCCTGCTCAAGCATCAACCACCGTCCGCCTTGCCCGAATCGGCCGGGAGTCGATGCCCGAGACGATCTCGTAGTTGATCGTGTCCGCGACGGACGCATGCTCCTCTGCGAGCAGCCCGTCGCCGACCAGCGTCACCGGTGTTCCCGCCGGCATCCGTCCGGCGAGCTCCACCGCCAGAGCGTCCATGGAGACCGTGCCCACCACGCGCCGGCGCTCGCCGTCGACGATCACGTCCGTGCCGGTCATGTCCCGGCGGAAGCCGTCTGCATAGCCGACTGGAACGATCCCGATCCAGGTCTCCTCCGGAGCCACGAACCGGCGCCCGTACCCGGTGCTCTCGCCGGCCTCAAGCCGCTTGACCTGGGCGAGGCGCGACTCCCAGCGCAGGACCGGCTCGAGCCCGTCTTCCCGCGGATCCACGCCGAAGGGCGACAGCCCGTAGAGCGCGATCCCGCAGCGGACCGCGTCGAAGCGTGCTTCCGGCAGGCGCAGAGCGGCGGCGCTGTTCGCGACATGCCGAGTCAGGTGCGAGTAGCCCTTCGTCGCCTCCGCAAAGCGAGCCACCTGCGCACGGGCGAACTCGAGGTCGGAGTCGGCCGTCGCGAGATGCGTCATCAGACCCACGACCTCGGCCCACGGCTCCGGCAACTCCGCGAGCCCCCACCGCCCCATGCCCGTGTCCAGCTTGAGGTGCACGGGAACGCCTTCGGGGATCTCGCCGTCGACGACTGCCAGCTCGAAGCGCGCGTCCCGGGCAACGGCGACCTCGTGGCCCTCCGTCGGCCCCATGACGAGGATCCGCGCCTCGGGAAACGCGTCGCGCAGCTCGAGCGCCTCCGCCATGGTCGCGACGCAGAGGGCCGCAGCCCCCGCTCCGAGGGCGGCCCCGGCAACGTCGAGGGCGCCATGGCCATAGCCGTCTGCCTTGACGACGGCCCACAGCTCCGAGTCCCCGAGCACCTCGCGCAGACGGCGAACATTTCGACGCAGCGCTCCGAGGTCGATCGTGATGTCGGACCTAGGCATCGAGGACGCTCGGGAGCGTCTGCAACAGGTCGCTGGCCACGAGCCCCGCCTTGTGCGGCGCCGTCACGGCGGCCTGCGTGTGCGCTCGCGCCGCCGCCGCGGCCGCGAGCCGTGCGTCCATGCCCTTGGCCAGAAAGGAGGCGACGACACCCGTCAGGACGTCCCCCGTTCCGGCCGTCGCCAAAGACGGGAAGCCGCCGGCGACGAGCGCACCCGTCCCCGGAGCCCCCACCAAAGTCCCCTCTCCCTTCAGGAGGACGACACATCGGAACCGCTCGACCGCGCGCCTCAGCGCCTCCAGCCGGTGGGCCTCGATCCAGGACGCCTCCTCGTCCATGAGCCGGCCCAGCTCGCCCGAGTGCGGCGTCAACACCGTTGGGGCGGCGCGCTCGCGTGGCTCCAGACCGTAGAGCCCGTCCGCATCCACGACCGCGGGAAGGTCGATCTCATCGAGAAGCCTCCGAACGAGCTCTTTGCGCCCGCGGCCGAGCCCGGGGCCGATCGCCAACGCGCTCGCTCTCCCGGCGGCGTCCCAAACTTCGTCCAGCGGACGCTTCACCGCTTCCAGCAGTCGGGTCTCGATCACAGACAGCGACTCCGGCGGCGCGGCCACCGCGACGTAGCCGGCATCTGCCCTGAACGCCGCCTCCGCCGTCAGGCACACGGCGCCCGTCAGGCCCGGGGAACCGCCGACGACGAGCACCGATCCGGCGGAGTACTTGGTGTCGCCCGGCTTCCGCCTGGGGACGGAATCGAGGATCTCGGGGGTTACGAGGGCGTGCTCTGTCTCAACCGGCTCGAGGCCGATGTCGGCCAGCACGACCTCTCCGGCGTGGAAGCGTCCAGGCGCGACCTCGTGCCCAACCTTGAGCCCGTGAAACGTGACCGTCAGCGAGGCATGCACGGACTCGCCGGGAACTTCGCCCGTCGACGCGTCCACGCCCGAGGCAATGTCGACGGCGACGACAGGCCGGCCGGCCGCGTTGATGGCCCGGATCTGGCGCGCTGCCTCCTCTCTGGGCGCCCCGTGGAACCCCGTTCCAAAGAGCGCGTCGACCACGATGTCCGCCTCGCCCAGCGACCGCTCCTCCCAACCCGCCGTGCGAAGGAGCTCCGCGGCGATGCGGCCGTCGCCTCCATTCGCGCCTCC
>DASSXA010000071.1:0-8267 GCA_035704315.1 Gaiellaceae bacterium | reverse complement strand
GCATAGACGATGTCTGGATTGGACGGATCGAGCACGACCGACCGAACACCGCGCGGTGAGCAGGTCAGCGTGTTGGCGAACTCGCGGGGATCCGCCGTGCCCGCACAGTCGGCGACGTTCGTCGATCCGTTGTGGATGAAGCCCCACGTCTGTCCGGCGTCGGTCGACTTGTAAAGCCCCCACTTGGCGATCCCCGGAACCGGCCGAGTCACGCCCGAGCAACAGCTCGAAGACATGCCGCGAAGGGCCGTGGTCGATCCGACGTAGAGCGTGTCCGGATCGCCGGGCTTGATGGCGATCGAGCCGATGCCCTTACCCTGGAACTCGGGCCTGCCCAAGTTCGTCCAGGTCACGCCGCCGTTCCTCGACCTGTACAGGCCCGTGCCGGCCACGCAGCCCGAGCCGCAGATGTTGCCCTCACCGGTGCCGACGTAGACCGTGTTGTCGCTCGGGTCGTTCTCGTCGATCACGACCGACCCCGCGGCATTGATGCCCAGCGGCCCCCCGAGATACTTCCAATCGGGATGGGCGGCAAGCGCGTCCTTCGTCCGCCACACCCCTCCGCCTGCAGGCGTGATGTAGGCGACACAGTGCTCCGGATTACAGCGTGAGCTCAGGGCGATCGAGGTCGTCCGCCCGCCGGCTACGTACTCGTTCGGGACATAGTTGAAGGCATTGCGGAAGTTCTCCAATGGATACAGCGCCGTGCTCGGCCCGACCGGAGTCCACTCCCCCTTCTTCTCGCGGCCCTTGTTCGTGTGTCGGTCCTCGGCGCGCGCGAACGCTGCTCGAGCGGCGCTCATCTCCGCCACCGAGATCGTGTTGTCGGGATATGCGCGCTCGCGGAACTCGGCCTCGCCTGCAGAGCCCGGCCCTTCCTCGCTCTCAAACCCCTGCGTCGTCGCCAGATAGCGCCCAAGCGCCGTCGGCAACTCGCCGGCGGTAATGACGGCGGACGGCCGCGTCGTCTTCGACGGGCCGGACGCAACGGCCAGCAGGACCGTCGTCGCGGCCAGGACGAGCACGCTCAGCGCGGCGAGCGTGACGCGAAGTCTCCCCTTCATGAATCCCTCCCCTTCCAACACAGGAATGGTTCGCAGCAACGCTGCGGCTCGACGAGCGAGTGTCGGTCTGCAACTCCGCTCGAGCCGGTCGACGATCTCAGCGTTCAGGCTGCGATCGGACTCGCGGGATGCCTCGAGGAGCCGCTCGCGCAGCTCAACGGGCATGCGGAGGAGAAATCGGAACTTCTCGCTGGCCAAGCCGGGGCACCCTTACAGAAATGACATCGGATATCAAGTGTTCTCGACACTGTGATATCACCGGCTGGTTTAGAATCTTCCTTCCCGATGCGGCTCCTCGCGGTCATCGCGGTCTTGCTCGTTTCGAGCGTCGCATCCGCAAGCTCGGCGGCGCCCACCACATCCACGAAACGCCCGACTCTCGCGATTACGACCATCGTGCCGCTCCGCATCGCTGGCTCGGGGTTCAGGCCGAACGAGCTGGTTCGGCTAGCCGCCGAGTCGCGCCGAAGGAACGTTCGTGCCGATGCGCGTGGCCGCTTCACTACAAGCCTGCCGCCGGTCGACCCCTGCAACGGGTTCATCGTCACGGCCGTCGGCGGCAAGGGAAGCCGCGCGTCGATCGCCTTCAACGCGACGTGGCGCGTGCACTGCATCGCGCCGTAAGCCCAAGTGACCGGCCATATCACGCACGATTCGGGCTCCTTCAGGCTGATATCACTTTCTTGACTTTTGCCAGGGCGCTGGCAGAATCCGCCCTCACTTGTCCGGCAAGCCCCATCGCTACCTCCTTCGGATACCAGAGGGCGCCGGCTTACTAATCATCGACCCCGCTCTGCGGGCAAGGACATTCAACTGAGAGGAAGGCAAATGGACTTCTCAACGTTGAGGCGGCGGCCCCGGTGGGTGATCACCGGAGCACTGCTCGCCGCCCTCATCGCAGTCGCTGGGACCGCATTGGGCGTCGTCGGCGACGACCCGGGCTACAGGTCGAACAAGAACGCCGACACTCCGAGCGAGTTCGGAGCGGCCCCGCTGAGCGAAGCGGGCTCGGCGAAGGAACTGCTCGCGCGAGACGCGTTCTTCATGAGCCGGCGCACCGCAGGAACCACGCCGCTCGACAACCAGCAGGCCGGCGCTCTCCGAGCGCAAGCTGCCCACCAAGCGGCGCTGCTGAGGAAGGAAGGCGTGCCGACGGCGGGTCCTACCACGTTCAGCTCAGCCTGGGCGGGGCTCGGACCGAACCCGATCGCGCAGGTCACGCGCAATCCCGAAGGCGGCATCATCGACGCGATGGCCGGTCGGATTGGCGCTCTCGCCATCCGTAAGGACGGCACACGGATCCTCGCGGGCGCTCAGGGAGGCATCTGGCTCTGGGATCCAGCGACGACAAACTGGGTGCCCAAGACCGACAACGCCGGCTCGCTGGCGATGGGCTCGTTGGCTGTGGCTCCTTCGAACGATCAGATCGTCTACGCCGGGACCGGCGAAGGTCACCTCTCCGGTGACAGCTACTTCGGCAACGGCGTTCTGAAATCCAGTGACGGCGGAAACACCTGGACGCACATCTCGGGCGACTACTTCTTTGGCGTCTCGATCTCACGCATGGTCGTCGACCCAACGAACGCGAACCACGTCTTCGCGGCCGTACTTCGCGGTCGCGGTGGTTCTCGACGCGTGACCCCCGCGATTCACTCCCGGTACGGGATCTGGGAGTCGACGGACGGCGGCGCGTCGTGGACGGTTCTGAAGGAAGCGACCGAGGCCACCGGCGCGACAGATGTTGAGTTGGATCCGCAGAACCCGTCGGTTCTCTACGCCTCGTTCTGGGGCGACGCCATTTACAAGAGCACGAACGGCGGCACTACCTGGGCGCCGATCATGACCGGGATTCCAGGAACGACCGCGCAGCATGCTTCGAACCAAACGCGGTTCTCGCTCGCGATCTCGCACCCGTCCGGTCAGGACCCGGTGCTGTACGCCGGTTTCGACTGGGAGGGCGCGGACGGTTATCACCCTTCGCGCGTCTTCAAATCCACGAACGCCGGCGCGAGCTGGACGATGTTGCCCAAGGCGACGGTGACGCCGAATGAGTCAAGCGTCGAGGACTACTGCGGCGGGCAATGCTTCTACGACAATGTGATCGAGGCTGCGCCGGACAACCCGAACGTCGTTTACGCAGGCGGCCAGTTCGACTACGGCCGCGGATCGGGCGGCATCTTCCGCTCCGACGACGGCGGCCAGACCTGGCGCGACCTGGGTTGGGATCAGCATCCCGACTTCCAGGCCTTCGCCTTCGATCCGAACGACTCGAACAAGATCCTGAGCGGCTCGGACGGCGGGATCTGGTACAGCGCGAACCGCGGTGGGCGCCTCGGCGCGAATCCTCCGCTGAACGACGTCAACTGGCAGAACCTGAACGGGATCGGTCTGACGGCCGACCGTACCCAGCTGCAGATCGCTCAGTTCACGTCGATCGCCACAGTCCCGACCGTTCCTGGTCGCTTCTGGGGCGGCACGCAGGACAACGGCACGATGCGGAAGTCGACCGCGTCCGACACGTGGTCGGACGTCGCTGGCGGCGACGGCGGGCAGGTGCTCGTCAACCCGACGAACGCGAACTTCGTCTACGGCACGTACTTCGGCATCTCGCCGTACCGGTTCAGTAATGCCGGCAACTTCTTCTTCTCGAACCAGGGGATCACGAACGGAATCGCTCTCTCGGATCGCTCGTCGTTCTACATCCCGATGACGCTGAACAAGAACAACCCGAGCCAGCTGTTCCTCGGGACGTACCGCCTATACCGCACGGACAGCGCGATGGCCGCGTCCGCCAGCGACGTCAAGTGGAAGGCGATCAGCCCCGACTTGACGGCCGGTTGTGCAGGCATCGCTCCCAATGGAGCGCGTGGCTGCTTCATCTCGGCGATCGGCGTCGGCGGCGGTCAGGCCGTCTATACGGGCGCAGAGGACGGACACGTCTATGTCAGTCCGAACGCGCAGGTCAGCGACAGCCCGAGCTGGACTCGGGTCGACAAGGCGAAGCTGCCGGAGCGGCCTGTCACCGGCTTCGCGGTCGACAGGAGCAACTACCGGACCGCATACGTCTCGTACGCGGGCTTCAACCCGTCGACTCCTAGCCGGCCCGGTCACGTCTTCCGGACGAAGGACGGTGGTGACAACTGGGTCAATATCACCGGCAACCTGCCTGACTCGCCGGTGAACTCGATCATCCTCGACCCGTCGTACCCGAACACGCTGTATGTCGGGACCGACGTGGGCCCGATGGTGACGTACAACGGCGGCGCCAGCTGGGTGCCGCTGGGGGCGGGATTCCCGAACGTCGCGATCTGGCAGCTCGACCTCGACACGACCCAGCCGGCGCGTGTACTCGCCGCCGGTACCCACGGGCGTGGTGCCTGGCGGGCGAACGACGGCTCGGCCCCGGTGCCTGCCCTCGTGCTCTCGAAGGTCGATGCCGGAGTGCCGGTTGGGCCCTCGAGTGAGATGAACTACACCCTGACGCTGAAGAACATCGGGAATGCCGACGCGACCGGAGTCACGATCAGCGACCCGCTGCCGGAGAACACGAGCTTCGTCTCGGCCTCATCGGGCGGCTCCTTTGCGGACGGCAAAGTGACGTGGAACGGGCTGACGGTGCCGAAAGCCGCGGGTGGTATTCCGGGCAGCATCCAGGTGACGTTCAAGGTCAGCATCGCCCAGGCCCTCAAGAACAAGGTGAAGACGATCACCAATGACGGGGTCGTCGTTACGTCGGCTCAGGGCCCCGGCGCGACCGGCTCGCCGTTCATCACACCGATTGCCCCGCCCTACTCGGTCACGGTCGCGCCGGCGACTCAGACCGACGGCGGCCGGCTCGGCACGAACGTCGACTACAAGGTCACGCTGACGAACCTCGGCTTCAACGCCGACACTTATAACCTGTCGTCAGCTGGCGGAACGTGGACTGTCAGCTTCCTCGACTCCACGTGCACGACCCCGCTTGCGGGCAATGCGACCGCGAGCCTGGCTTCCGGCGCGTCGACTCAGGTCTGCGTCAGGGTCGCAGTCCCTGCGGGCGCGGCGGACAGCGCGACGAGCACGGCCACCGTGTCGGCGACCTCCGCGGGCGACGCGGCTGTGGCCGGAACCGCCACGATCAAGACGATCGCTGTCGCGGTGCCGACGCTGCTCGTCGACAACGACGGCAACATCCCGGACGTGCAGGGGACCTACAACACGGCGCTTTCGGGCGTCCCCCATCAGGTCTGGGATCTAAGCGTGGACCAGGCACTGCCGCTGAACTTCCTGCTGGCGTTCGACAACGTCGTGTGGTTCACCGGCAACAGCTACCCGGGACCGATCCTGCCCTATGAGGACGAGCTCACTTCGTATCTGAACGCAGGGAACAACCTCCTCATGTCGGGTCAGGACATCCTCGACCAGGCAGCCGGGACGACCGATTTCGTCCACGACTACCTGCACATCGATTGGGATGGGACCGAGGTCCAGAACGACAAGGACACCGCCAACGTCCATGAGGTTGCAGGAACGCTGTCTGCGGGTCTCGGCACGGTGGCCCTCGACCGCACGGTGCTCGGGAACGACTTCGAGGACCGGATCACGCCGATCGCTCCGGCGACGGCGATCTTCACCGACGACTCGGGCGCGGCAGACGGCCTGTCGTTCTCGGGTACCTACAAGGTCGTCTTCCTCGCTTTCCCGTTCGAGGCCTACGGAACGGCTGCGCAGAAGACGGATCTGATGACCAGGGTGAAGGGCTTCTTCGGGCCGTAACCCAAACCGATACATCACTCACAAGCGGGGCCGGCAATCGCCGGCCCCGCTGTCGTCAGAGATGCGCCCAGAGGACGACGAGCCCGAGGCCGAGCACGGTCAAGCCTCCGACGAGGATCGCCGCTGGAAGGGCGGAATCGTCGGAGTGCTCGGGCTCCAGCGGCGCCGCAGTTCGCGTGGCCGCAGCCGTGTCGTAGACGTACGTGGCGCGGCTGGGGCCCTGTGGGTCCGGGTTCGCGAGGTACGTCTCGTACTGCCGCGCGCGGGCGTAGCGGAGGTAACCAAGGACGGTGGCCCGGAGCGTCCGAGCGGACCGCGGCGGGAGCGCGGCGGCGACGAGCGGCCTCGCGACGATCCTCACCCTGGGCACGGCAGCTCGCTGAGCGACACCGCGAACCGTCACACGCAGTGTTCCGCGGTCGAGCCGACGCGTGAAGCTGCTTGGCGTCAGAGCGCTCACAGTCCCGGCCGGAAAGCGAACGGATCCCTGGAGAGCAAGAGGCGCCGACACCTGCAGCGCCACGCGCGTGGTCTCGCCGCGAACGCGCACGACCCTTCCTTCGATCGGACGGTCGATCCCTGCCGCGGCGTGCAGAGCATCCAGCGCCTGGACGATGTCCGCAGCAACCGCGTCGCCGGCGAATCCGAAGGCGCGGGATCTCGTCGTGTTCTCCATCGTGAGCGCGAGCTCGAAGGGGCCCGCGCCGACCGGCGCGCCTGTCACGCGGACGAGCAACGGCAGAGCAGGAACGCTGTCATCAGGTCGAAGCTCCGCACGAGCTGCGAGCGTCCTTCGCCGCGGCGAGAAGCCTTGCCAGACGATCTGGTTCGGACGAAATCCCGGCTGGGACTCACTCCCCGGAGCGGCCACCACGCTGACCGCAGGCGCCGGGATGTAGAAGGTGTAGTCCCCCAGGCTGCGGACGAGGAGTCGCTGCACGACGCTGACCGACGTCGCGGTCCCGTCGGCCGTGATCCCCACAACCACGCGCTCGTGGGACGTGACCGTGCCGCGTATCCGAGGAACCTCGGTCGCCGGCGGCTGCGGTGGCGCAAGGGGCGGGACGGGCTGTAGGGCCTCGGCTCCCGGTAGATCGGCAAGCCTGGCCGGAGGCGCCGCACTCGCCGCCGACGCGAGTGTGCCCGCCGCGACGACGAGCACCAGCAGCCGGAGCTTCACCTCGTCTGCTCGATTTTCGGCAGCGATGCCGAGAGCAGGTCGTCGTCGACCGGCTCGAAGGTCATGTCCTGGTACCGGGCGAAGTAGACGTCGTCGTCGACGACCCCTTCGTGGTTGACGATGTTGAATCCGCGCTCGTCGCCGTTCGCGCCGGCGATCGTGACCCGGTTCAGGGCGCGAAGCACTGCGTCGCCGCGGACGGTGTCTGCCGCCTCCATCGCAGCTGCGAGGACACGGACGAAGTCGAACGAGTACATCGCGTACTCCGGAGGCTGGATCACCTCTTTGCCATCTGACGTTCGGACGCCGACACGCTGCGGACCGTAGGCCCCCTCGAATGTGCGAACGAACGACATGAAGGGAGCGGTTCCAACCTCGGCCGTCATCCGGCCCGACGCGAACGTCAACCCGTCGACCCAGTCGCGATGTCCCGACAGCTGCTGGCGAACGAGCGGATCGGCGCCGGACGGAGGCGTGTAGATCGGCACGTCCCAGCCCGCGCTGCGGGCGGCGGTGATCGTCGCCGCGATGACCGGCGCCTGACCCCAAACGAGCAGGGCCGTGGCTCCGGCACGCCTCGCACGCAGGACCTGAGGAGCGACGTCGGTGGCCGAAGCGGGCACGTCGATCCGGGCGACGACAGATTTCTCTTCTCCGAAGGCCCGCCCGAGCGCTTGCTCACCCTCCTGTCCGTAGGTGCTGTCGTCGACGAGGAGCGCGATCTTCAGGCCCTTCGGGACCAGGTACTCGGCCAGGCGAAATGCGAGGCCGCGGTCGGTCGGAGCGATCCGGAAGACGTTCGGCCGCCGCTTTGGGTCAACGAGCCCCATGCCGCCCTGGAAAGTGATGCCGACCGGCAGCTTCGCGTCCGCGGCGTTCCGCCACGATGCGTCGACGCCGGTGCCCTCGTCGACGACAGCGACGGCCTTGTCGTCCACGGCGCGCCGGACATTCGCGACCGCCGACTGCGGGGACAGCTGGTTGTCGACACGCTTGATCTTCAGGACGTAGCTCTCGCCGCCTACGTTCAGGCCGCGTGCGTTGACCTCGCGCGCTCCGAGCTCGGCGCCGCGAGCGATCGTCTCGCCGACGAAAGGCGTCCCCGAGAACGGGGCGTTGACGTAGACGAGGAGCGGCTTCCCCTGCTCCGGTTCGTCGGAGCCGCCGCAGGCCGCGAGCAGGAGCGCTGCGACGACGATGACGACCGCTCGCAGCACGTCCCCAGTCTAGTGAGCCTCAGAAGCGGCCCCCACCGAGGTAGGCGCTGA
>DASSXA010000046.1:0-2604 GCA_035704315.1 Gaiellaceae bacterium | reverse complement strand
CCCGCGTGAGCAACCGGGTCTCGCCCGCCACTTCGAACTCGAGCTCGCCCTCGACGACGAACGAAATCTGCTCCTCCTCGTGCCAGTGCAGCGGCGCCTCGGTGTGCGGCTCGAAACGGACGAAGTTGGTCATCACCCCATCCCCGACCACGGGCTGGAAATGGAGGCCGGGCACCATCTCGATCGCCTCGAGCGCGTCCCACTGCACGAAGGAGCCCGAGCCCTCCTGCGCGCCGGCGTCGGTTCCGAAGTAGGAGTCCGTCATTGCCGCCTCCCTCCCGTTGCGTCGGCGACGAGGGCGGCGAGTCGTCCGATGCCCTCGTCGATGAGCTCGTCCTCGACCCTGCTGAACGACAGGCGCACGTTCTCTCCCCCGCGCCCGTCCGGGAAGAAGGGGATGCCCGGGACGAGCGCGACTCCCCGGGCTGCGGCGCTCTTGGTGAACTCGGCCGACTCCACGCCTCCGGGCAGGGTCAGCCACGAGAAGCACCCGCCTTCGGGCCGGGTCCAGGCGACCTCGGCCGGCATGTGCCGCTCGAGCGCGCCCAGCATCTGCCCGCAGCGCCGCCGGTAGAGCGCGCGCGAACGCTCGAGCTGCTCGTCCATCCAGCCGCGGCGCGCGTACTCCTCGAACAGCCGTTGGCCCAGTGCGCCCGCGCACTGGTCGGTGTTCTGCTTCGCCGCGACCAGCTGGGCGATGACGCTCGCCGGGCCGACGGCCCAGCCCAGCCGGACGCCGGGGAAGAACGTCTTGGAGGTGGTACCGGCCTGGACGACGACGTCCGGCGCGAGGCTCCAGATGCTCGCCGGCGGCTCGCGCCCGAAGCCGAGCTCGCGGTAGGCGACGTCCTCGACGATCAGGAACCCGTAACGCCGAGCCAGCTCGACGAGCTCTACCCTGCGGTCTTCTGCCAGCGTCAGGCCCGCCGGGTTCTGGTAGTCGGGGATCGTGTAGAGGAGCTTGGGCCGGAGCCCGGCGACGAGCCGGCCCACGAGGTCGTCGACCTGCAAGCCCTCGCCGTCCATCGGCACGGCGACGACATCGGCCTCGAAGCTCCGGAACGCCATGATCGCGCCCAGGTAGGTCGGGCCCTCGACGACGACGACGTCTCCCGCGTCCAGAAACGACTTACCGACGAGCTCGAGCGCCTCGATCGTGCCGCTGGTGACCATCACCTCGTCGTCGGCAGGGCGACGCCCCTGGTGGGCATCGAGCCGGTCGGCGACGACTTCCCGTGGGCCCGGCAGGCCCTGCGTCGGCGCGTACTGGAGGGCGCTCGCGTCCCCGGCGGCCACGAGCTCGGCGAGCAGCGTCGCGACCGCAGCGCCCGGGAAGGTCTGCGCGTCCGGGAAGCCGCCCGCGAACGGAATCAGCGTCGTGTCGCCGGCCAGGGCGAGGATGTCCGCCAGTCCCGCGCCGACCCCTGCGCGCGTTCGCGCGGCAAAGAGGTCGTTCCAGCTTCGCGCCTCTCGAGTGACTGCCATCGGCTCGCCGGGCCCAAACCTACCCGACGCGGTTTGTGACGCTCGTGAAACGGTGAAATCCTGAGCCAGAAGCTCATGACCTCGACCTCGTACGAGCAGGTTTGCGCGGCGCATCGGTGGGACGTTCCTGCGCGCTACAACATCGCGTACGACGTTTGTGACAAGCACCCTCGCGACAAGCTCGCGATGGTGTGGGAGAGCTTCGAAGGCTCCTACCGCGAGCTGGCGTGGGGCGAGCTTCAGGACCTCGCGAACCAGGCGGCTCACGTCCTCAGCGAGCTTGGGGTCGAGCGCGGCGACCGCGTGGCGGTCGTGCTGCCGGCGACGCCGGAGACCGCGGCGATCTTCTTTGGCGTCTGGAAGCTGGGCGCGATCCTGCTCTCGATGTCGGTGCTGTACGGCGACGACTCGATTCGCCATCGCCTCTCGGACTCGGGCGCGAAGCTCGTCGTCACGGACGCGGACAACGCGGCGCGCTTCGCCGACTCCGGTGTGCGGACGCTTGTCCTGGAGGCCGACACGCTCGCGGGCGCCTCGACCGAGCCCGTCCCGGGCGACACGGCCGCCGACGATCCCGCCCAGCTCTACTACACGTCCGGAACAACCGGGCTCGCGAAGGGCATTGTGCATGCCCACCGCTACATCCTCGGCCACGAGGAGTTCGTCTACTGCCACGAGGTCGCCGAAGGCGAGCGTTTCCACGGCATGGGCGAATGGGCGTGGGCGGCTGGGATCGCGCCGCTGCTCGGCCCGTGGCGGCTGGGCGCGGTGCAGTGCGTGTACCGGCGCGAGGCTGGCTTCGACCCGCACAGGCAGCTGGACTTCCTCAGCCGCCACGACGTGACGAACGTCTTCACGACGCCAACGGCCATGCGGGCGATGATGGCAATCGAAGACGCCGGGACGCGGTATCCGCAGAAGTTCCGGCGAGTCTGCTCGGCCGGCGAGCCGCTGAACCCGGAGGCGATTCGCTGGTTTCGGGAGCAGTACGGCGTGACCGTGCTCGACTACTACGGGCTGACGGAGTCGTATCCGCTTGTCGGGAACTACCCGTTCATGGAGGTCCGCGAGGGCTCGATGGGCAAGCCGATGCCAGGCTGGGACGTGCAGATCCTGGAC
>DASSXA010000311.1:0-10119 GCA_035704315.1 Gaiellaceae bacterium | reverse complement strand
CGGACGGCGTACCGGACTTCACGTCCCATGCGGCGCGAGTCGACGAGGCCCGCCCGCTCCAGGACAGCGAGGTGCTTGGCGACGGCCTGCCGCGTGACGGGCAAATCGCGCGCGAGCGTTGTGGCCGTCGCCTCGCCTTGGGCTAGCAGGGCGTCGAGGAGCCTGCGACGCGTTGGTTCGGCGACCGCCGCCCAAAGCTCATCGAGGTCGTCGCCGCCTCGCCTCATCGCTGGGGAGCTGGACGCACGTGCTTCGAGATGTACTCGCGCAGCTGGTCGAGCTCGAGCTTCCAGCCCTGGGTGTTCTCGCCCGCGTACCTCGCCCTCTTGTCCTCGGACCAGGACAGATCCCGAAAACCGCTCTCGACGACACGCAGTCTCGTGTGATCACCCTCTGCGGCGAGGGTGAACTCGACGAGCGTCGAGTTGTCCTTGCGCTGCTCCTCGCCGACAGCACGGACCCACCGAAAGGCGAAATTGTGTGGCGCCTCGACCCGCTCGACCCAGGCCAGGGCCGGGCCGTGCTCTCGCCAGTCGAATGTCGCCTCGCCGCCGGGGCGCAGGTCGATCTCGGCCGAGTCGCTGAACCAGCCGGCGACGTGCTCAGGCTCAGTCAGCACGGCCCAGACGACGTCGATCGGGGCCTCGATCAGGATCTCTCGCTCGATGCGCTCGGGGACCACCAGCTCCTCCTTCGGGAATACGCAACCAACGGTTGCTCGTTATGTTGACTTAGAGCAACCAATAGTTGCAGGAAGGAGAGACCGCAGATGACCGATCACAAGCTTGGAACCCGCGAGGAATGGCTCGCTGCACGTGAGCAACTCCTTGCCCGCGAGAAGGAGCACACGAGGCTCGGCGACGAGCTCGCGCAGCAGCGGCGCGAGCTGCCCTGGGTGCGCGTGGAGAAGGAATACCGCCTGGACACGGACGACGGTGAGAAGGCGCTAGGCGAGCTGTTCGACGGGCGCTCCCAGCTGCTCGTCTACCACTTCATGTTCGGCCCGAGCTACCAGGCCGGTGACCCGGTCAATTCGTCGATTGCCGACACCGTCAACGGCGTGCTCCCGCACCTGCGCGCTCGTGACGTGTCGTTCGTCTTCGTCTCCCAAGCACCGCTGGAGAAGCTGCAGGCCTACAAGCACCTCATGGGCTGGAGCTTTCCTTGGGTCTCGACCGCGCGCACCGACTTCAACTTCGACCTCGGCTTCTCGTTCACCGAGGAACAGGCCCGCGAGGCCGTTGCGCAGATGAGGCCGACCGGGCTCGCACCGTGGACCGGGCTACCGCCGATCGTCGAGCAGAATGCCCGCGCGACGGGCACCGACGTCGTCGGTTACCTGACCGAGAGCCCCGGCTTCAGCACCTTCGTGCACGACGACGGCGCCGTCTACCACACGTACTCGACGACCTGGCGCGGCTTGGAGTTCCTCATGGGCTACTACCCGATCCTCGACCACGCACCGAAGGGCCGCGACGAGGGCGAGGCGTGGCAGCTCTGGCTCCGCCGGCACGACGAGTACGAAGTGTCATGACAATCGCAGCCAGAGCCTTCAGCTGAAAGGAGCGACCATGTCGGCAAGGCCCGGCCCGGATCTCGCCGTAGACTGCCCCCGGTGGCCGTGGACTTCTACCTCTACTTTCCCTCACGGCTGGTTGCTGACTTGGCCGCGGCGGAGTTGGGGGAGGAAGGCTTCATCGTGGTAAAGCGCGATGAGCCAGAGGAGGGCTGGGTGGCGGTCGCTGGTGATGTCGCAGGCGACGCACTCGAGGCTACCGAGAAGCGTCTGAGGCAGGTCGCCGAGTCTCACGGCGGTGTGTACGAAGGTTTCAAAGGCGACTGACGCCGTTTTTACGCAGAGCAGTGGCCTTCATGACCTCGCGTCACGGTGCACTACGGCGTCGTGCTGCACTACGCCACGTCGTCGAAAACGACCTCGGTGATGCCCGCCGACCGCAGTTCTTGAAGCCTGCGCTGCCGCTCAGCTTCGAGCTCTACGCGGACGGCCGGATGCGTGCGAGTGCTTCGCAGGAGCACGTCCAGCACGCCGATGCGGTGGGCCGCGCGAACGGCGGTGAGTACGTCGCCGACCGACATGCCCCTTCTTGGCTCATGCTTGCGACGCTGCTTCACCTTCGCTGTATCGGCCCCGCCCCGCTTTCCGAATATGACCAGTCTGGAGCAGAGGTAGGGCGGCGCGGATCCGCGGGTGTCATATATGACGGCAAGACGCCGCTGGAAGGACAAGCCGCCCCGCTCGGCTAAATCACCCGCGCGATACGCTGAGATCGGCAGTTCGGTCCCGGTCGATACCGAAAGGGGGCCGAAACACGGCTTTCGCTTTCCGTCTCGAGCGCGAGGACGGAACAGCGGCCGAGCCGCCGACGCTCAAGACGCCGTTCCGAACTAGCGAGCCGGTGACACGATCCCGCTTGCGCGGGACAAGACGCTTCGAGTGGTTGAGGTGCGGCACGTCGAAGCGCCTATCCGTGGATGTGGTAGCGAGCAACCGGGGGCCGCTGCCAGCTTGTTCCGGCAGCGACTGTACGACTGCGAACAGCGTCGCGCACTTCATCTACGTGGACAACGCGAATGAAGTGACGAATGTCCAAGCCGCAGGCGGGAGGACGAGAGAGGACGTGCCGAACGCGTTCGTGATCAGTAGCGTCGATGAGACGATCTTCGTCGACGGCGTGGACACGTTCCACTTCACGATGACGCCGCCGCCCAACTCGGGGGACTTCAGCTTCTGGGCCGGCCACTGGCCGTCGACGGTGAGTTGCCCACCAGGCGGCCCTCCGCCGTGTACTGTCGTCGGCAATCCGGCGGTGCTTCCGGGCGAGAACACCGTTGCCGTCTACACGGGCTGGATTCACGCCGTCGGGGAGCCCAACGGCACCTATGTCTTCAGGTACACCGTGCACGGGACGCTCAACGGCACGCCTGTCGACCTCGAGGCGAGCTCGAAGGCGATCGTCATGACCGACTAGCGCTCAACGGCCAGATCGGTGAGCCCGCCATCAGCGCCACGGCGTCGGGCTCAGTCAAGCGGGGAGCAGGAGTCGAACCCGCACCTGCGGCAGGGTGTGCCGCCGTCCTAGCCGTTGGACTACCCCCGCGCGATCTCCTGGTACTACGAGACGCACTTCGAGGCGGTTTGTTGCGCGCACGTTATCCGTGCTTGAGCGAGCGGGGTGCACTCCCCTAGACTCGGAAAGCGTGGGAGTTGCGCCTCATGCACCGGTTCGCACGTTTCTGATCGCCGATATCCGCGGGTACACCCGATTCACGGAGGAATACGGCGACGAGGCGTCCGCGAGGCTGGCGCGGAAGTTCAGCGAGCTCGTCCAGGAGGGAGGAGATCTTCGGGGCGGCACGTTGATCGAGGTTCGAGGCGATGAGGCCCTGGCGGTCTTCGACTCGGCACGGCAGGCGATCCGAGCGGGGATGGACCTCCAGAGAAAGTTCGCGGCCGAGACCGACGCTGACTCTGATCTTCCGCTGAGTGTCGGGATCGGGATCGACTCGGGCGAGGCGATCGCTCTCGAGGACGGCTCGTTCCGGGGCGCTGCGCTCAACGTGGCTGCGCGCCTCTGTGCGCTCGCTCACGGCGGGGAGGTGCTCGTCACCGAGGGAACGAGTCACCTGGCCGGCCGGCTTCCCGGCGTCCGCTACATCGATCGGGGACGGGTTCACCTCAAGGGGATCGCCGATCCGGTCCGGGTCGTGCGCGCCGCGCCGGAGGAGGAACAGACCCAGTCGCGATTCCTCACCGCCTTCAGCGGGCCGAAGCGTCTCGGTTGGGGACTCGGAGGGCTCGTTGTGCTGATCGCGGCCGCAACCGCGGCGGGAGTCGTCTACCTGACGGGCGAGAACAAAGGGCCTGAAAGTTCGGCCGCGCCGCCGAGCCCGCCAAGCCCGCTCGGATCGCCGAGGGACGCAAGCCACGCCGGCGTCATCGCGGTGATCCCCGCCGGTCTCCGAAAGCCGTGTGTGAAACAGCCGGTGCCGAACATCGGGGCGGTCGAAACCGCAGTCTGCGTCCAGCCTTCGGGCGCAACGGACTTTTGGCCCGACCGCTGGGAAATCTCGATCTATCCGAATGGCCGCGCCGTACGAGAGGCCTACGAGGCGGAGCGCCGCCGTCAACAGCTGCCGACAGGCCAAGGCACGTGCAGCCGCGTCAGCTGGGGTGGAGAAGCGGCCTGGTCACACGGACCGAACAAGCCCGGGGGCCGGGTTCTCTGCTACTTCGACGGCGACGATGCGGTTGCCGTCTGGTCGCACGAGCGGCTCGGGCAGCCGACGCACAGAGACATTCTCGGAATTGCGAGAGAGGGCGGCACCGACCATGCACGGCTGTACTCGTGGTGGTCGAGGGCACACCACTTGATCGGCAAAGTCGAATAGTCAGCGCACGACGTCGGAGCTAGCTCCGAACACGATTGCCCCCAGGAGGTCGGAGCGATCGAGCCCGCGCAGCGAAGGATGCTCGGGGTCGATCGTGATTTCTGGCCACGATTCGATCCCCAGCGAGGCAGCACCCTCGCCGGTCCCGAAGCGAAGGAGCGTCTCGACGTCGAAGATCTCCCTGCGCTCCGAGGCCCGGCGAGCGGTCGTCTCGAGCTCGCGCAGCTCCTCCAGCGGATCGATCCGGACGTTCGAGTCAGAGCCGATGCAGATGCCGATGCCGCGCGCCTGCAGGCGCTCGACGGGCGCAAAGCCGTCTCCGAGGTTTCCCTCAGTCGTGGGACACAAGCAGACGCGCGACGAGGCGTCCGCGAGCAGGTCGAGCTCGGCGTCGTCCGCGTGGGTCGCGTGGACGACCGTGCTCCGCGGCCCCAGGCAGCCGGTGCGGTGAAGGAGCTCGATCGGCCGGATACCGTGCTCGGCCACGCATTCTTCGATCTCGCGCGGCTGTTCGTCGGCATGGACGTGCAGTGGTAGCTCCTCGGCCGTCGCATAGCGGCCGATCTCATCGAGCCAATCGGCCGGACAGGCGCGCACCGAGTGGGGGGCACAGCCGACGCGGAGACCCGAGGCCCGCAGCTCTTCCAGCTGGCCGAGATACTCCGCGACGGACCCCTGCCGGAACCGCGCGCTGCCGCCTCGCGCGTAGGCGGTCAGCAGCAGCGTCAACTCGATGCCGGCCTCCCGGGCCGCGTCGCCGCCGGCGCGCGCCTCGTCGAGGCCGAGATAGTGGAACTCACCGACGGCCGTGTAACCCGCGGCGCGCATCTCGCGGTAGGTCTCGGCATAGTCGCGGCGCACCGTCTCGGGCGTCTGCCGTTCGGCCTCCTCGATCATCTGCTCGCGCCAGGCCCAGAAGTCGCCGCCGGTCGTCCGACCCCGCATCGCCCGCTGGAACGTGTGGGTGTGCGCGTTGACGAATCCGGGCAGGACGAGCGGCTCGGCCATCGGCGAATGCTAAGCGCGCGGTGGGAACTATCCTTGCCAGGGATGGCTGAGCGCGTGGTTCCGGTTCACCTGGCGAAGATTCCGAATGCGCTCACAATCGCGCGGTTTGCGGCGATCCCGGTGTTCATCGCGCTCGAGCTCCCGGCCGAAGGCGGCAAGAGCTGGCCCGCGGCGATCGTCTTCGTGGGGGCCGCGGTAACCGACCAACTGGACGGGTGGCTCGCGCGGCGCTGGCACGTGGAGTCGCGCTTCGGCACCGTGGCCGACCCGCTCGCGGACCGCTTGATGATCGACGCGGCGGTGATCCTCCTCTGGTATCACGACCGGATCCCCTGGTGGGCGCTCGTGCTGATCCTCGCGCGTGACGTGATTCTCGTTGGCGGGTACAAGCTGGTCGTGCGGGACGGCAGCGAGCTCTCGGTCAACTTCATCGGCAAGGTTGCGACGTGGATCCTCTATGCGTCGACAGCCCTGATGCTCGTCACGAGTGAGGGAACGGACTTCCCGTATGTGCTCTTCCTGATTGGGCTCGGGCTCGCGCTGGTGGCCGGCGCGGTGTACATCGCCTCGGCAGTCAGGAGGCCGGCGTGAAGGCCGTCGTCATGGCCGGCGGAGAGGGCACGCGGCTCCGGCCGCTGACCTCGAACCAGCCCAAGCCGATGGTCCCGATCGTCGGTAAGCCCTGCATCGAGCACATCCTGGAGCTGGCGCGAGGCCACGGATTCGAGGATGCGATCATCACCGTCGCCTTTCTGCCCCAGGCGATCCGGAGCTATTTGGGCAACGGCGAGTCTCTCGGCATGAACATCGAGTACTCGGTCGAGGAGTCGCCGCTCGGAACCGCCGGTTCGGTTCGTCTCGCGAGCGACCGACTCGACGACACGTTCCTCGTCATCTCGGGCGATGCGCTTTGCGACTTCGATCTCACGAAGCTGCTGGCATTCCATCGGGAGAAGGGAGCCGCCGCCACCCTCGCTCTCAAGTCGGTGCCCAACCCGCTCGAGTTCGGAATCGTCGTGACGGACAGTGAGGGTCGCGTGGAGCGTTTCCTCGAGAAGCCCTCGTGGAGCCAGGTCTTCTCGGACACGATCAACACCGGGGTCTACGTCCTCGAGTCGGAGGTGCTCAAACACGTGCCAACCGACCGGCCGTACGACTTCTCCAAGGAGCTCTTCCCGCTGCTCCTCGAGATGGGCCGCCCTGTGTACGGCTACGTCGCCGACGGCTACTGGCAGGACATCGGCAACCTGACCCAGTACCGGCAGGCGAACTTCGACGCGCTCGACGGACGCGTCGCGCTCCAGCTTCCCGGCGTCCGCCTGCGCGGAAACGTGTGGGTGGGGGAGGGCGTCGAGATCGACGACCTCGACCGCCTCGAGGCCCCGTCCTACGTTGGGAACTACTGCCGGATCGCCTCCGATGCGACGGTCGGCCCGTACTCGGTCCTTTCGGCGAACGTCACGCTGCGCGAGCGTGCCCGCACGGTCTCGTCGGTGATCGACGCGTCGACCCACATCGGCCGAAGCGTCCTGATCGAGAACGCGATCGTCGGCCGCAACTGCGACATTCGGTCGCACGTCCGCATCCACGAGGACGTCGCGATCGGGGACGACGTACGGATCGGTGCGGAGGCGGTCGTCATGCCCGGTGTCCGCATCTACCCCTTCAAGGAGGTCGAGTCCGGCGCCCAGGTCTACGAAAGCTTGATCTTCGAATCGCGTGCGTCGTCCCAGCTCTTCGGCGCCGAAGGTGTCTCGGGGCTCGTCAACGTCGACCTGACGCCCGAAACCGCGCTTCGCCTGGCCGCCGCCTTCGGGACGGCGCTCAAGCGCGGCGCGCGTGTCGTCGCAAGCCGTGAGGCGACCGCGCCGTGCAGGCTGATCAAGCGCGTGATGATCTCCGGGCTCAACTCGACCGGCGTCGAGGTCCACGACCTGCGCGTTTTGCCGGCGGCGGTCGGGCGGCATCTGCTCAAGAGCCACGGTTACGACGGCGGCTTCCACGTTGGGGTCAGCTCGACCGATCCTGAAGCAGTGCGAATACAGATGTTCGAGCCACCGGGGATCGAGCTCACGCCGTCCATGCAGAAGGAAGTCGAGAAGCACTTCTCGCGGCTCGAGCTGCGCCGGATGGCCGCCTCCGACGTGGCCGGGATCACGTATCCCGCGCGCGCGCGGGAGGGGTATGCGCACGATTTGCTCGCGAACCTCGACGTCGAGGCGATCCGCGCGCGCGACTTCCGAATCGTCGTCGACTACGGCTACTCGGCGGCGTCGTTCGTGCTCCCGCTGCTCCTCGGCCCGCTCGGCGTCGAAGCGGTCGCGGCGCACGGGTTCAGCGCCGACCAGCCTTCGGCCGAGGCGGTGACCCTCCGCGGCCTTGTCGGCCAGGCGAAGCGCCTCGTCGGGGCGATCGGCGCCGATCTCGGCGTCGTCTTCGACCGTGCCGCCGAGCGGATCTACCTGATCGACGACCAGACGCGCGAGATTCCGGTCGAGCAGGCCCTGCTCCTCTACCTCCGCCTCATCGGAAGCAACGGGAAGGTCGGAAAGCTGGCGTTGCCGGTAACGGTGACGAGCCAGGTCGAGCGGCTCGTAGAAGGAAGTCCGCTCGAAGTGGTGCGGACCCCAGCCTCGCTCGAGGCGCTGACGAAGGCAGCGGCAGAGAACGGGGTCGTCTTCGCGGGCGCGGTCGGCGGGGGGTACGTGTTTCCGGAGTTCCTGCCGGCCTACGACGCGATGGCGAGCCTCTGCAAGCTGCTCGAGCTCCTGGCGCCCGTCGAGCAGCCGCTGTCGGAGCTGGTATCCGAGCTCCCGGAGTCACACGTCGTCCACCGCCGCGTCCCATGCCCTTGGTCGCAGAAGGGCCTCGTCATGCGTGTCCTCACCGAGCGGCTGAAGGACCGAGAGGTCGATCTCCGCGACGGCATCAAGGTGTTCGACGAGCGCGGGTGGGCGCAGGTGCTGCCCGATCCCGACGAGCCGATCGTGCACATCTACGCCGAAGGACCCGACGAGAAGACCTCTGCCGAGCTCGAGCAGGAGCTGCGAGAGCTCGTCGAGGAGGTGCTCCAGCAGGGCGAGGAAGTCCCTGCCTAAGCACGAATCTCAACGTAAGGTTGACCCTTAGGCGCTCCCCTGGTTAACTGGTCGTCTCCGACCGAAAGGCCCAACGTGGAACCTCTGCCCGATCTTGCCACGCTCTCCGACGCCGACCTCAAGGCGTTGATCGACGACCTCCAGCGCGAAGAGCAGGAGGTTTCGTATCGCCGACGGCTCTTGCACGGAAAGATCGACATTTTGCGGGCAGAGCTCGTCTCACGCTTGCAGCGTCAGGTCGGGGCGGGGGAGAGCCCCTTGAACGAGGTGGACGTACAGCGGTTGACGGAGATCCTCGCCGGGAAGGCCGCGCCTCCGGCGACCTGAGCGCGTGAGCTACGTCTACTGCCCCGAGTGCGGGTTCCGGAACCCGGAGGCCGCAAACTACTGCTCCAAGTGCGGAGCCGCGCTCGTGCGGGATGCCGGTGGGGGAGACACGACCATGGCATACACGCCTGACGAGGTGGACGACGCCTCGCCGCTGGAGGATCTCGGCATGGAGGGCCCGGCGCTCGTCGTACGCTCGGGCGGCGGCCGAACCGGCGAGCACTTCGTCCCGCGCGACGAGCGGACGTCCATCGGCCGCTCTCCCGACTGCGACATCTTCCTCGACGACGTCACGGTCTCGCGCCACCACGCGGTCCTCATCCGCCAGAGCAACGGCTTCGTGATCGAAGACCAAGGGAGCCTCAACGGAACGTTCGTGAACCGGCGGCGCATCGAGAGCGCGGAGCTGGCGCACGGCGACGAGCTGCAGATCGGCAAGTACCGCCTGACCTTCCTCCAGGATTGAGCGCGACGGTCGTCACACCCGACGAGAAGCGCCCGCTCACGATCGGGGCCGTCTGCACGCTCCTGCGCGAGGAGTTCCCCGACATCTCGATCTCCAAGATCCGCTACCTCGAGGATCAAGGCCTGCTCGCTCCGCGCCGGACGCCCGGCCGCTACCGCTTGTTCGGCGAAGAGGACGTCGACCGGCTACGGACGATTCTGCGCCTGCAACGCGACGAGTTCCTGCCGTTGCGTGTGATCCGACAGGAGCTCGCCTCCGCACTGGGGAAGGATCGCCGCCGCAGAGGCCGCTCGGCGCTCGCCGCCGAACAGGAGGAAATCGACCTCGGCGAGCTCTGCGAGCGGGCGGGGGTGACCGCAGGGTTCACTCGCGAGCTCGAGGAGTACGGACTGATCCAGTCCCGAAGTGACGGCGGCGAGCGCCTCTACGGCGAGCACGAGGCCGATGTGGCAGCCGTCTGCGCGAAGCTGGCGCGCTTCGGGATCGACGCCCGTCATCTGCGTGCGTTTCGCACGGCAGCCGACCGCGAGATCGGGTTACTCTCGACAGTCGTGACGCCGGCACTTCGTTCTCGAAATCCCGAGCGCCGCCAGGGCGGGGCTGACGACCTCCAGCTGCTGGCGGAGCACGCGCAGGAGCTCTCTCAGCTCCTCTTCTGGCGCGGGCTGGCCCGCGTCGTTTCTTCCTGATGGCGATCGATCTGAGGACGCACATCCGCGAGGTTCCCGACTGGCCGGAGCCGGGCGTCGGCTTCAAGGACATCAGTCCGCTCCTCCGCGACCCGGACGCCCTTGGGCAGACGATCGACGA
>DASSXA010000292.1:0-3691 GCA_035704315.1 Gaiellaceae bacterium | reverse complement strand
CTCGCCCTGTCGGTGATTCCGAGCCTGAAGATCACGGACCGGGGTCTGGTCGACGTCGATCGCTTCGAGATCGTGGCATTGGAAGCGTGACGGCTCTCCTTCAGAACACTTACGTCGTCACGATGGACGATGACGGTCAGGAGCATCAGAGCGGCTGGGTGCTCTTGGAGGATGGCCTGATCAGTGCGGTCGGGGCCGGCGCCGCGCCGGAGGCAGAGGAGCGAATCGATCTCGGCGGCGCCCTCGTCACGCCCGGGCTGGTCAACACCCATCACCACCTCTACCAGACCCTCACCCGAGCGCACGCACAGCAGGCCGACCTCTTCACCTGGCTCAAGATGCTGTACCCGATCTGGGCGCGTCTCGACGGCGAGGCCGAATACGCCGCGGCCCGGACCGGCCTCGCCGAGCTCGCGCTCTCGGGCTGCACGACCGTGTTCGATCACCACTACGTCTTCCCGCGCGGGCAGCCCGGCGTCATCGACGCTCTCCTGCAGGCTGCGTCGGATCTCGGCGTCCACCTCGTCGTGGGCCGCGGCTCCATGGACCTCGGCCAGTCGCGGGGCGGCCTTCCGCCGGACTCTCTGGTCGAGGATCGCGAGACGATCCTCGAGGAGACCGAGCAGCTCGCGTCGCGCGGCGTCGAGGTCGCCGTCTCGCCCTGCTCGCCATTCTCGGTGACGAAGGAGCTGATGAGGGAGTCCGCGGAGCTGGCCCGCCGGCATGGCCTGACGCTGCACACGCACGTGGCAGAGACGGCCGAAGAGGAGGAGTACTGCCGCGAGCTCTACGGCTGCACGCCGGTCGAGTACCTGGATGAAGTCGGCTGGCTGGCCGAGGACGTCTGGTGCGCCCACTGCGTCCATCTCTCCGAGCCGGAGGTCCAGCGATTCGCCGACACCGGGACGGGCGTCGCGCACTGTCCGACGTCGAACCTGCGCCTCGGCGCCGGCGTCGCGCCCGTGCAGGAGATGGTGCAGCAAGGTGTCCGAGTGGGGCTCGGGGTCGACGGCTCCGCTTCGAACGAGAGGAGCGATCTCTCCCTGGAGGTGAAGCAGGCGCTGCTCGTCGCCCGCGGGCGTCACGGGCCGGAGGCGATGACCGCGCGGGATGCGCTGCGGCTCGGGACTCGCGGCGGCGCCTCAGTCCTTCGCCGATCCGACATCGGGTCGCTCGAACCCGGAAAGCGCGCCGACATCGCGGTCTGGTCGCTGGAGGGGCTCGAGCTCGCCGGCGCCGCCGATCCGGTCGCCGGCCTCGTCTTCTCAGCACCCCACAGGGTCGATCGGCTCTTCGTCGGCGGTGAAGAGATTGTCCGCGACGGACATCTCGTTCGGGCCGACGAGCGCGAGATCGCCCGACAACATCGGGCGCAGGCGCAAAGATTCGCGCCGTGACCGTCTCGCTCTCGACGCATGTGCTCGACACCGGACGCGGCGAACCGGCGTCCGGCGTGCGCGTCGAGCTCCTGCGCGGGAACGAGGTCATCGGCTCCGGGGAGACGAACGACGACGGCCGGATCCCGGAGCTGGGCTCGGAGCTAGAGCCTGGGGCCTACCGGCTCGTCTTCCACCCACCCTCGCCGTTCTTCCGCCGCGTCGAGCTCGAGGTCGCGCTCGACGACGGCCACTACCACGTGCCGCTTCTCGTCTCGCCCTTCGGATGCGCGAGCTACCGCGGCAGCTGAGCGAGGAAGAGCTCGAGGAGCTCTTCAGCGGGCCGAGCACGCTCGTCTCCCTGCTCGCCGAGACAGAGGATCCGCTTGGCCGCGCCGAGGAGATCGCAACCGGCTTACCGGACGAGGACAAGGTCGAGGCGCTGGCCACCCATCCGCGGATCGGTGAGCCCTCGCCCGAGCAGCAGGGCTACGACCCGGCGGTGCTCACCGAGCTCGCCTACCTGAACCAGGTCTACGAAGAGAAGTTCGGCTTCCGCTTCGTCGTCTTCGTCGCGGGGCGGCCCCACCACGACATCCTCCTCGTGCTGCGCGAGCGGCTTGCGAGGACGCGGGACGAAGAGCTGCAGACAGGCATCACCGAGCTTGTCGCGATCGCCCAAGACCGCTGGCAGGACCAGTGGCGGCGTCGCTGATCGATTCCTACTGGGACGACTGGCTCGAGCTCGGGTTTCGCTGGCTCCACGTCGTCGCGGGCATCGTCTGGATCGGGACGTCCTTCTACTTCGTCGCGCTGGACAATCACCTGGGCCGTCCCCGGGTGTCGGAGCCTGACGTCGCCGGCGAGTCGTGGGAGATCCACGGGGGCGGCTTCTACCGCGTCTCCAAGTACCGTGTCGCGCCGGACGAGCTGCCGGAGCCGCTCCACTGGTTCAAGTGGGAGGCGTACACGACGTGGCTCTCGGGCTTCGGCCTGCTCGTCGTCCTCTACTACGCGAACGCGGACACCTACCTGATCGACAAGTCCGTCGCGGACATTCCGATAGCTGCGGCGATCGCGATCAGCGTGATCGGTCTCGCCGCGGCATGGGTGATCTACGACGTCGCCTGCAGGCTGTTCAAGAGCGACCTCGTCATCGGACTGCTGCTGCTCGCGATGGTGATGGCTTCCGCCTATGGCGCGAGCCAGGTCTTCACGGGGCGTGCTGCCTATCTGCAGGTCGGCGCGATGCTCGGGACGATCATGGCCGCCAACGTCCTCTTCAACATCATCCCGGCCCACTGGGAGCTGATCCGGGCGAAGGAGGCCGGACGCGAGCCCGATCCGGCACCCGGGCTCGAGGCGAAGCGGCGCTCCGTGCACAACAACTATCTGACGCTGCCGGTCGTGTTCACCATGATCTCGAATCACTTCCCATTCACGTACGAGAACGACCACGCGTGGCTCGTGCTCGTCGCGCTCACGCTGATCGGGGTCTGGATCCGGCACTTCTTCAACCTGCGACACGCCGGCCGGACGGTTTGGTGGATTCCGGTGACCGCGGTTGCGGCCGCGATCGCGCTGGCCGTCGCGATCCGCCCGGACGAGGGTGGCGGCACTCCCAGCCGCACGGTCAGCGACGCCGAGGCGATCGGGATCGTCCAGCGGCGCTGCGTTCCTTGCCACTCCGCGAACCCGACGCACCCGGGATACGACGCGCCGCCGGCCGGGATCACGTTCGACTCGCGCGACGAGATCGTCCAGCGGGCCGATGCGATCGAGGAGCAGGCGGTGCGCACGAAGGCGATGCCGCTCGGGAACGCGACCGGCATGACGGATGACGAGCGGGAGACGCTCGGGGCCTGGCTCTCGTCGTTGAAGTAGGTTCCGGCCATGTTGGAGATCCAGTCCGGTCCGTTCCGGTTCGTCGCGCGTTTCGAGGACGAACTGGCGCCCGACACCGTGGCCGCCTTCCGCGCAATCCTCCCGTTCGAGGACCGGATCATCCATTGCCGCTGGAGCGGCGAGTCCAACTGGATTCCGTGGGGCGACCGCGACCTCGGAATCGGCCCGGAGAACGCAACGAGCTATCCGCACCCGGGTGAGCTCGCCCTCTATCCGGGAGGCCAGAGCGAGACGGAGCTGCTGTTCCCGTACGGCTACTGCAACTTCGCGAGCAAGGCGGGCCAGCTGTGGGCGAACCACTTCGCGACGCTGGTCGAGGGCCTGGAGAACCTGCGCGAGCTCGGCCGCCTCACGCTCTGGGAGGGAGCCCAGCCGATCAGCTTCCGCGAGCGCTGAAGGGCTAGTAACAA
>DASSXA010000128.1:0-2996 GCA_035704315.1 Gaiellaceae bacterium | reverse complement strand
GATCTCGGCGACGTGGAGCAAGCTGTCTTCGAAAGTGAGCGCCAGGCCGTGTCGGTGCTCGTGCCGCGATAATCCGGGACGTGGCCCAGGTCCTCCCCGACGAGCGCGAGCTGCGGCGCGTCATCGGCGACGGCGAGACCCTTCCAGACGGCGAGGTCGTAGGGCTCGACGAGCGCGATCTGATCGAGCTCTACCGCGGCATGGTTTTGCTGCGGACCTACGACGAGCGCTCGCTCGTCTTTCACCGCCAGGGACGCATCGGCACCTACGCGATCTTCTGGAATCACGAGGCGATGCAGGTCGGCGCCGTCTACGCCCTCGAGCGCGACGACTGGATCTTTCCGAGCTACCGCGAGTCGGCGATCGGGCTGCTCCGCGGGATGCCCGCCTCGACGGTCCTCTCGTGGTGGCGAGGCCATCCCGCCGGCTGGTGGAACCCGGTGGACTACAACGTCGCTTCCATCTGCGTCCCGATCGGGACGCATGTCCCGCACGCAACGGGGTTTGCGTGGGGGAGGAAGCTACGCGGCGAGTCCACGTGCGCGATCGCGTTCTTCGGCGACGGGGCGACCTCCGAGGGGTCCTTTCACGAGGGGGCCAACTTCGCCGGCGTCATGAAGGCGCCGGTGATCCTCCTCTGCAACAACAACGGGTGGGCGATCTCCACGCCGCTCTCCGCACAGACCGCGGCCGAGACGTTGGCCGACAAAGCCGCCGGCTACGGGATGCCCGGCGTCCGTGTCGACGGCCTCGACGTGCTGGCCGTCTACGAGGCCACCCGCGAGGCCGTCGAGCGCGCGCGCGCCGGCGAGGGGCCGACGTTCATCGAAGCGGTCAGCTACCGGGCCGCCCCGCACGCCACGGCTGACGATCCGACGGCGTACATCGACCTCGAGCGGGTCGAGGAGGAGAAGCGCAACGAGTGCGTCGGACGCTACGAGCGCTATCTGCGGCGCCTCGGGATTTTGACGGACGAGCTGGCCGAAGAGATCCGGGGCGAAGCGCAGGCGGCGATGCGCGAGGGGATCGCCGCCGCGGAGGCCGAGCTCGAGGCCGATCCCGACCTTCTTTTCAAGAACGCCTACGTCGATCCACCACCCTCCCTCACCGATGGCTGAGAAGCTCCTCGTCGAAGCCATAAACGACTGCTTCCACGTGGAGTTGGGGCGGGACTCGAACGTCATGGTCATGGGCGAGGACGTGGGCCGTGCGGGCGGTGTCTTCCGAGCGACCGCCGGGCTGCGGGACCGGTTCGGGCCAGATCGGTGTGTCGACACGCCGCTCGCCGAGGCCGGAATCCTTGGAACGGCTGTCGGGCTCTGCATGGCCGGCTGGCGGCCGGTCTGCGAGATGCAGTACGACGCCTTCAGCTACCCGTGTCTCGACCAGCTGATCACCCACGTCGGGCGGTATCGCTGGCGGACGGGCGGCGCGATGGAGTTTCCGCTGACGATCCGAATGCCGTACGGCGGTGGAGTGCGCGCGCCCGAGCTGCACGACGACTCACCGGAGGCGTACTACGTTCACACGCCGGGCGTGAAGGTCGCGATCCCCTCGACTCCGGCCGATGCGAAGGGCCTGCTCGCCTCCGCGATTCGCGATCCGGATCCGGTTGTCGTGTTCGAGCCCAAGCTTCACTACCGGACGATGCGCGGCGAGGTGCCCGAAGGCGAGCACGTCGTCCCGCTCGGCCGGGCCCGGGTTGCCCGGGAGGGCACGGACGCGACCCTCGTCGCCTACGGCGCGATGGTCCCGTTGTCGGAGCAGACTGCCGAGGCGCTGGAGGGCGAAGCCAGTGTCGAGGTGCTCGACATCCGGTCGCTCAAGCCCCTTGACGAGGAGGCGCTGCTGGCGTCGGCGGCGAAGACGGGCCGGGTCGTCATCGTGCAGGAGGCGCCGCGGACGGCCGGGTACGGGGCCGAGCTTGCGGCGATTCTCGGCGAGAAGGCGATCCTCGACCTCCGCGGTCCTGTGCTGCGGGTGACCGGCTACGACGTCCCGTACCCGTACTGGCAGATCGAGGACGCCTATATGCCGTCGGTGGAGCGCGTCGCTGCCGCGGTGCGCAAGCTGCTCGAGTTTTGACTGACACGCTGGTCTGGCGCGGCCTGGAGCTGCCCCTGATGGAGATCGCGCACTCGCGCTTGGACGGCGAGGCGCTCCGGGCGCGGGGAACGCAGATCGGAGTCGAGTACGAGCTTCGCTACGAGCTCGAGCCTGGACGGCTGCGTGCTCAGGTCGTCGATGGGCCGGAGATCGACATCGGCCTCGACGACGAAGCCGACTTCTTCGACCTTGGCTACTCGCCGCTCTTCAACTCGCTGCCGGTGCTGGCGGGTCTCGAACGCGCGACGGACTTCGTCATGACCTTCGTGCAGGTCCCGTCGCTGGAGGTTGTGCGTGCCGAGCAGCGGTACGAGCCCCTCGGAGACGGTCTCGTTCGGTTTCGCTCCGGTTCGTTCGTCGCCGACATCGAGTTCGACGCTCAGGGTTTCGTGACTCACTACGAGGGACTGGCCGAGCGCGTTCAGTGAGCGAGCGGCTGAGGCTCATCCTCGAGCGGGGCCAGAGCGGCTACTACATGCGGGACGCAGCGACGGGAGAACCCGTTCGTTGGGAGGATCCTCGCGTCTTGGTCCTGCCGGTGGCGGGCGTCTCCTACCGGCCGGAGGTGCTTCCGGACCCGTCGTTCAATCCCGGGCGAAGACTGGCGCTCGTGCCCGAGCCCGAGAACGAGCACGATCCCAACGCGGTCGCGATCTGGAACGAGGAGCGCACGCTCCAGGCCGGCTACGTTCCGCGCGAGGCGACGGAGCAGCTGACCGGCGACGAGCAGGTTGTCTCGCTCTGGCGAGTAGAAGGCGGCCTCCGTGTGCTGATCGTCCCGGCCGACGCCTGGGTCGGGCAGCCTCGCTAGGTTTCGCGCGCTGTGGCATACGAGTTCAAGCTCCCGGACCTGGGTGAGGGGCTCACCGAGGGCGAGATCGCGCGCTGGC
>DASSXA010000098.1:0-4572 GCA_035704315.1 Gaiellaceae bacterium | reverse complement strand
CGCGTTGGGAATCCCCGTCGAGCCGACGTCGCCGATCGCCAGGTCCCCGAAGTTGACCGGCACGCCGCCGCCGGGGATCTCCATGATCCACAGCGCCACGCCCTGCCAGACGAAGAGCATCCCGAGCGTCACCACGATGTCTGGGATCCGCGTCAGCACGATGATCAGGCCGGTCAGGCCGCTCGCGAGCGCAGCCAGCACCAGGATCAGAAGCGAGAACGCGAGCGCCTGGCGGAAGCTCATGTCGACCATCTCCCGCGCCGAGAGCACGTTGACCACCGCCATCAGCGAGCCGATCGAGAGGTCGATGCCGCCCGAGATCACAACGACGGCCTGCGCCATCGCGGCGAAGCACAACGGGAGCGCGTCGATGGCGAGGGCCTGGAGATCGAACTTGAAGTCCCCCTCCGACAGTGAGCGCCAGTACGGAACCATCGCGAGCAGCACGAGCCAGACGGCGATCGTCCAACCGTGCAGCCGCAGCGCGCGCCGCCACGGGGCAGCGCCGCGAAACTCCAACGCAGTCGCGGCCGTGGTCGTCACGGACGCACCCTCTGGCGAAGGGCGCATCGACCGGTCATTTCAGACGGCCGCGCGGGCGAAGCCCGCACCGCCTGAATGAGACATCGCAAGCGACGTCTCACGCGACCGCCTCGTCGAGCTGGAGGCCGTGCATCGCCTGCAGCAGCGTCGCCTCGTCGGCAGCGGCGCCGGCCAGCTCGGCGGTGACGCGGCCGCCGTAGATCGTCAGCACTCGGTCGCAGACGAGCGGAAACTCGGCCAGTTCGGAGCTGAAGAACAGAATCGCGCCGCCGTCGGCCGCCAGCTCGCGGAGGAGCGTGTACACCTGGCGCTTCGTCCCGACATCGATCCCGCGCGTCGGGTCGTTGCAAAGCAAAGCCGCAAAGCCCGACGCGAGCCAGCGGGCGATTGTGACCTTCTGCTGATTTCCGCCGGAGAGCCGTCGCACCTGGCGTGCCGCGCGCATGTCGATGTGCAGCGCGTCGACCGCTCTCCGGACACGCCGCCCTTCCTCCCGCATATTGATCGGGCCCCAGCGCAGCGGCGTGTTGTATAGGGGCACAGCGACGTTCTCACGCACGGAACGCTGCGGCAGGAGCGCGAGCAGCCGATCCGGAGGAACGAGCACGATCTTGCGGCGGATGGCGTCGTAGGGATGGCGGGGCCGGAACGCCTTGCCGCCGACTCGCAGCTCGCCGCCTTCGAGCTTCCGCTGTCCGGCGAGCGCCTCGAAGAGCTCGTCCTGCCCTTGGCCCTCGAGCGCGGCCAACCCGAGCACCTCGCCCCGCCGCAGCGTGAACGTGATCCCCTGCACGCCGCCGACCCGGATGTCGTCCAGTTCCAGCACCGCCTCACCCTCGGCCGCCTCCTCCTCGGCCACCGGCCCCTCGCGCTCGGACGCCTCCGCTTCCGCACGGGCAGCCTCCGGGCCGAGCATGATCTCGACGATCCGCGCCTCGCCGCCTTCCTGCGGAACCATCGTCCCCACGTTCCGCCCGTCGCGCAGGATCGTCGCTCGATCGCACGTGGCAATCACCTCCGCTAGGCGGTGCGTGATGAAGAGCACGGAGCGACCGTGTTCACGCCGGTCGCTCATCACGTCAAAAACACGCTCCGCGAGATCGGACGGCAGGGCCGCGGTGATCTCGTCGAGGATCAGCAGCTGCGGATCGTGAGTCAGCGCCCGCGCGAGGTCGAGCATTCGCAAGATGGGAAGCGGTAGGTCGCCGACGAGCTCGCGGAAGCTGACCTTGAGGCGCATCTCGTCGAGCTGTGAGCGCACGGCGTCGACCGACGAGCCCGTCAGTCGAAGGTTCTGCGCGACCGACAGGTCCGGCACGAGCGCGGGATCCTGGAAGACCGGTGAGAGCCCGAGCCGTATTGCGTGCATCGGTGAGCGGGCGCGCGCCTGACGCCCCGCCACGGAGATCGTTCCCGTGTCCGGCCGTGTGACCCCGGTGAGGCACTTCACGAGCGTGCTCTTGCCCGCGCCGTTTGCTCCGAGCAGCGCGTGCACCTCGCCGGCAGAAACGGAGAGGTCAGCCGAGCGAAGCGCGACGACCGGCCCGTAGTGCTTCGCGACTCCGCGTGCCTCGAGAAGCGGCGTCGCCTGATTGCTCATGGCACCGCGAAGGAAACGGAGGGGGCGGCTAGCCGCCCCCTCCGTGCGTTGCAACCAGGGGTTAGGGCCCCTTGCACGCCCGGTACTGCTTCAGGGTGTAGGTCGTCCACGGCGTGATCTGGAGCTGTGCGCTCGCATCCGCCGCCGCACCCGGCTGGGCGAACTTGTTGATCTTGGTCTTATCGGCGGGCCAGGTCCAGACGTCCGGCTTCAGCTTGACCCACTTCGGCACGGACTGCTTGTTCAGCGCCCTAAGCGCCACCGTCACTCCGACCCCGCCGATCGACGACGGGTTCGTCACGGCTGCGCCCTGGAGCCCCGGATAGCGGGACTTGACCTGGCGAATGAAGCCGAAGTTGTCCGCCCCCACGATCGGGACGTACGGCTTCTTGGCCGTCTTGAAGGCGTTCACGACGGTGTAGTCGATACCCGAAGTCCAGACCCCGTTGACCTTCGTGCCCGAGTTGAGGATGTCGAGCATCTGCTTCGCACCCGGGGCGAACTGCCAGCCCGTGAAGACGGACTTCACGACCTTGATGTTCGGGTACTTCTTGAGCGCCTGCTGGAAGCCCTTATGCCGGTCGGTGTCGGCGGGGACGCCGGCGATGCCACGCATCTCGACCACGTTGCCCCGGCCCTTGAGCTTCTTGAACAGCCACTCGGCGCCGATGCGCCCATACGCGACCTGGTCGTTCGTGGCGTTGTAGACACCCGGCGCACCGACGTACTGATCGATGAACACGACCGCGATGCCCTTGGCCCGCGCCTGTGCCGCGATCGGCTTCAACGCGTTCGCGTTGGACGGGTTGACGATGATCGCGTTCACACCGGCCGAGATCATGTTGCGGATGTCGGCGATCTGGCCGGCGGTGTCCGTCTGGCGGTGAGCGATGACCAGCGAGGACACCTGACCGCTCTTCAAGGCCTGCGCCTTGATCGAGCAGATCATCCCCTCACGCCAACCGTTGCCGACGAGCGTGTTGGAGACGCCCAGCTTGTACGTCTTTTTCTGCTGCGTGCTCTTCGCCTGGCCCGTCGCGGCATATCCCGCCACGAGCAGCGCCACCAAGGCGAGCAGGATGCCGATACGCGGCGCCCCTCGACCCCTTGGACCTCTACTCATCTAGTTCTCCTTTCTCGTTCCGAGACCGCAGTGGACATGGGTTTTACATCACCCTGGCGCCTCTTAAAACCCCCGCGATGCGCCGGGCATGGTCGGCGTACGCCTCGTCGAAGACCTGATCGGAGCGTTCGCGGCCCACGAGCACTGCGCTCGTGAGAACCGGCGGCATCGCACCCCGCTCGACCAGAAGCGCAGCCGTCTGCGCCTTGAGCTCGTTCGCGATCGCCACGGCCGCGATCGTGGAGCCCGGGCCGACGGGTGTCTCGAGCCCCTCGATCCGAACAAGAGCATCCCCGGGCGGTGTGCACAGGTCGATGACGACATCTGCATGATCGAGCAGCCGGGTTCCGGACGAGTGCGCGGGCGTGCCGGCCAGCGACTGCTCCATCGACGTGACGGCAATCACCGGAAGAGCTCGTCGGCGCGCCCCCTGCGCCATCTCGATCGGGACGGCCGAGAGGCCGCCGACGCTGAACACGATCATCACGTCGGGCGGCTCGAGGTCGAAGTTCGCCAGGATCGACTCCGCGAGCCCCTCGACGCGCTCGATGAACATCGCCTGGCGCTGCCCGTTCGCTCCGACGACCTGCGTGTGGAACGTCATCGAGAGCTCGACAATCGGGTTGAAGCCGGGGTACGACCCGTAGCGCGGGAACATCTCCTCGACGGGGATCCGCGAATGGCCCGAGCCGAAGAGGTGGACGAGGCGGCCGGCTGCGATCGCGTTGGCGCAGAGGCGGCTGGCTTCTGCGATGGCGTCGGCCTGCGTCTCTTCGATCCGCATGAGGAGCGATCCCGCCGCGTCGAGGAACGGAGTAGAGTCCGGCATCAACCTGTATAGACGTTTAGACAAGTGGGACGGTAACGCATGAACGGTCACCGCGTGACGATGCTCGGGACCGGGCTGATCGGCCTCTTCTACACCCAGACCCTCCACAGAACGCGGAACCGAGACCGCGTCGAGGTCGTCTATTCGCGCTCGCCCGAGCGGGCGGCGGAGTTCGCGCGGCAGTTGGGCGTTCCTCGCTCGACGACTGATCTCGAGGCCGCCGTTGCCGACGCCGATACGGACACGGTCGTCATCGGGTTGCCGAACCACCTCCACGAGGAGGCCGTCCAGCTCAGCGCGCGCCACGGCAAGACCGTGCTCTGCACGAAGCCGCTGGCCCGCAACGCCGACGAGGCGAAGCGGATCCTGGACACCGTCGAGCGCGCGGGGATCTTCGCCGGCTACCTCGAGGACCTCGTCTACACCCCGAAAACGCTCAAGGCGCTAAAGGCGGTGCAGGCGGGCCAGATCGGAGAC
>DASSXA010000093.1:0-2320 GCA_035704315.1 Gaiellaceae bacterium | reverse complement strand
GACCTCGATGCCCAGCGTGCCCGCCAGCGGGGCGATCTCCGCCAGGTTCTCCATGACGGGCTGGAGGTTACGCGGCGGCGGGACGCAGCGCCGCGACTTCCTCGGCGCTGAAGACGGCCTCGAGTGAGTTGCCGTCGAAGTCCAGGATCCGCGTGCGCCCACCGGCGGGCTCTGCGACAGAGCGAGCTCCTGCGGCGATTGCGGTGTTGTGGAACGAATGCACTGCGCCATCGTTCTCCGCGGTGAGGGTCACCTCGAGCCGGCCGCCGAGCTCGGACTCGACGACCCAGAGCGAGCTCGGCTCGCCGTGCTTGCCGAAGTACACGCGGCGGTTGTCAGGCCAGTCGAGCAGTTTGACGAGGCCCAGTGGAGCGAGGACTTCCTCGTAGAACTGCTTGCTGGCGTCATAGTCCCTGACGAAGACGGTGATGTGGGGGTGCTCCATTGGGCCGAGAATAGAACGGTCGTACTATTTTGTCAAGTGAATCCGCTAGACTCCCGTTTTCATGGGCTATTCGAGTGAAACGACCGTCCGAAAAGGAGAGCGGACGCGCAGGGCGATCCTCTCCAAGGCGGCCGCCCTCGCGAGCCAAGAAGGGCTTGAGCCGCTGTCGATCGGGCGGCTCGCCGAAGCGACGGGGATGAGCAAGAGCGGCCTCTTCGCTCACTTCGGATCGAAGGAGGACCTCCAGATCGCCACCGTCGATCACGCGGCGTCCCTGTTCGTCGACGAGGTGATCGCGCCGGCGCGCGAGGCGCCGAGGGGGCTGCCGCGGGTGTGGGCGCTCTGCGACCACATGGTCGACTACTCGGAGCGGCAGGTCTTTCCGGGCGGCTGCTTCTTCGCGGCCACCTCGGCGGAGTTCAACCACCGGCCGGGCCCAGTCCGCGACGAGATCCAGAAGATGATCCGGTCCTGGCTCTCGTATCTCGAGCACGCGGTCGAGCAGGCGCAGGCCGCCGGCGAGCTCGATCCGAATGTCCCTGCGAGGCAGGTCGCCTTCCAGCTCGACGCGTTCGCGCAAGCCGCGAACGCGCAGTATCAGCTGTTCCGCGATCCCGCCGTTTTCGACGAGGCGCGGCGCGCCACTCGCGAGCGGCTTGAGTCGCTTCGACTCAGGCCGGCGGCCTGAACTCCGCCCAAAGCTCTTCCATCGTCCGGAGTCTCCCGCCGCGATGGGCGAGGTCGGTGGGCGACGTGTTGACAGCCCGAACGACCCAGTCTTGGTCGGCGACGTCGAGCACGTTGATGCAGCCGGGCGATTGCTCGAAGTTCCCGAGGAACGCGCGCCCGCCGGTCAGGGCGTAGGAGAGGATCGCGCGGTTTACGCCCCCGTGGAGAACCGCGAGGACGGCGTCCCACTCGGGATCGGAGAGGAGGCGGTCGACCGCGGGCAGCACCCGGTCGAGCAGCGAGCCGACCGTCTCGCCGGCCAGAAACCGTGCCTCCTCGGGCACGACCCCGCGCCAGGTCTCGACGAACGCGCGCTCGAGCTCGCCTTCGGGGATGTCACCCAGGCGGCCGGACTCGATCTCGCGCAGCTCCGGCCAGGACTCCGGCTCCATGCCCGGCGCGAGGATGCGGGCCGTCTCGAGCGTGCGGGGAAGCCCGCTCGTGATCACTCGGTCGAACTCGACCCCCTCTAGGACGGCCGCGGCCGCATGCGCCTGCTCGCGTCCCTCGTCGGTCAGCGGGACGAGGTCGGGCCGGAGCGGACGGCCGTCCTCGAAATACGCGACGCGCGCGTGACGCAAGAGGTAGATCCGGCGGCGGGTCATTCGTATTTCTCGAGGTAGGCGGGGTTGGAGATCCGGAGCTTCGCGGCCACGTGCTCTTTGAGGAGCGGCAGCGCACCCTCGGGCACGTCGCCGGCCTTGATGCGGCGGGCGAGCTCCATGGCGTCTTCCTGACTTAGTAACAAGTTGTTACTTGCCTCGAGCTCGCGCCGCGCGATCGCGAGTGCGTTCATCGCGACGAGGGTCCGGAACTTCATCCGGTGGTCGTCGAGCGTCGGGAGCAGCTCGCCGGAGAGGAACTCGAAGACGGCCTCGATCAGCTCGGGTGCAGTCGGGCGATCAGGCACGTTCAATCAGGTCGAGGAGCTCGTACTCCATCTCCGCCGCCATCCTGCCCAGCACGGCGTACTCGACGCTGCGGTCGACGCCGGTCAGATGCCGGCGGCATTGGGTCAGGCAGCCGATCCCCCACTTGACGTTGCCGAGCACCTCCCACCAGTCGAGGTCGGCCTCGGAGATCGATCGGCCGGTCAGGGCGTTGTAGGTCTCGAGGTACAGGTCGACTCGGGCGAAGCCGCCGAGC
>DASSXA010000080.1:0-10125 GCA_035704315.1 Gaiellaceae bacterium | reverse complement strand
GCTCGGGGAGCGCCGAATCGTCCTCGACGTCTGCCCGGTCTCGAACGTCCGCACGGGGGCGGTGCAATCGCTCGCCGACCACCCGCTGCCGCACCTGCTCGAGGCCGGCGTCCTCTGCTCCATCTCGACGGACGACCCGGCAATGTTCGACACCGACCTGACGCGCGAATACGAAGCGGCGGCGTCGATTGGCGCCGATCCGAGATCCGCATACGAGGCCGGCGTCGCCGGGGCGCTGTGCGACGACGCGACCCGGAAGCGTCTTGGGATCGCCGCCGGGGAATTCGACCGGGGACAGCTACCCTAGGGCCGAGCATGGCCCGGTCGGCCCAACGACGGAATCGCCAGCGGCGCGAGCGGCGTCCGACGCCCCGTGCCGCCTCGCCCATCTCGCGCCAGCCGACGACCTACGAGGACACGATGTTCTTCCCGCGTCTGCGGCGCCAGGCGAAGTGGATGTTCGTGTTCCTCGCCGTCATCTTCGGGCTGGGTTACGTCATTTTCAACGTGGGCGGAACGATCCCCGGGACGGGGCTCGGCGACATCCTTCAGGGCCTCGGCCAGGGCACCTCGGGGCCTAGCGCGAGCGACGCACGCAGCAAGATCGAGGACCACCCGAACGACCCCGCGGGCTACCAGGAGCTCGCGACGGCGCTCCAGCGGGACGGCAAGACCGACGAAGCGATCGAGCCCCTTTCGCGCTACGTCCAGCTCAGGAAGAACGACCGCGCGGCGCTGAGCAACCTCGCCGGGCTCTATCTCACGAAGGGGCGGCGCCTCCAGGACGAGGCGATACGGGTCCAGAACCAGCTGATCCAGCTCACCGGCGGTGACCTGTTCACGCCGGGACAGTCGAGTAAGTTCGGACAGCAGTTCGGGCAGGGTCAGGTCACGCAGATCGAGTCGAACCGGCTCAACCAGCAGCTGAGCGAAAAGTCCATCGCCGCCCAGGACGCGTACCGGAACGCACAGCGCGTCTACGGCGACCTCGTCAGGGCGACTACGAACGCGCAGCAGGCAGAGCAACCCTCGCTCTTCCTCCAACAGGCCTTCGCGGCTCAGTCGGCGGGCGACTACAAGACGGCGATCAAGGCGTACAAGCGGTTCCTCGTTCTCTCGCCCGACTCCCCCAACGCCGCGGGCGTGAAGCAGCAGATCGCCCAGCTCCAGGCAGCGCTGAAAGCGCAGCCGAACCAGGGTTAGACTCTCGCGGGCTTTTCAACCGAGGGGGAAGGGTGAACTTCGATATCAAGACCGAGCAGCTGGACGAGACGTCGTACGTCATCGCGCTTGCGGGTGAGGTCGATCTCTACACCGCTCCGGAATTCAAAGGACAGCTGCTCGAGGCGATCGCCAACGGTGCGAGGGAGGTCATCGTCGACTTCTCGGACACGACGTTCATCGACTCCACGACGCTTGGCGTGCTCGTCGGCGGCGTGAAGCGGTTGCGCACCAACGACGGTCAACTCTCGCTCGTTTGCAGCGACCGCAACATCACGAAGATCTTCGAGATCACCGGCCTCGACCGCGTCTTCACGATCTACGGGACTCGTGAAGAGGCGATCTCGGCCCTCGGGTCGGCGACGCAGCCCTCGGCGTAGCGGAGTGCGGCGGGCGGCGCTCCTCTCGCTCGCGGCGCTGGCCCTGGCCGGGTGCGGAACCGGCGGACTGGCCCCGGAGGAGGGGGCCAACGTCGCGGATGGGAAGCTGCTCTTCACGCAACGCTGCGGCGGCTGCCACACGCTGCGCGAGGCAGGCACTCGCGGCTCCGTGAACAATCCGGCGGGCGGCCCCAATCTCGACGAAGCGTTCTCCGCCTCTCGCAGTGAGGACTTCCCGCAGGACACGATCCTCCAGGTCGTCCACGACCAGATCAAGTACGCCGTCCCGCCGATGCCGCGGAATCTCGTGAAGGGCAACGATGCGGACGCGGTCGCGGCCTATGTCGCCGAGGTTGCGGCGAACCCCAAGGCGAAGGTCTCACTACCGGCCGGCGCCGGAGGGAACGACCCGAAGCTGCTCTTCCAGTCGAACTGCGGCAGCTGTCACACGCTCGCCGACGCGGGGACATCCGGAACAATCGGCCCGAACCTCGACCAGGTCAAGCCGTCGCTACAGCGGGCGGTCACGCAGATCACGAACGGCGGCGGCGGGATGCCCCCGTTCAAAGGGCAGCTGACGCCGGATCAGATCAGGGCGCTCGCCCAGTACGTCGTCAAGTCGACGCAGTAGGGACGTGTTCATCGCAGACACGGCGAGTGTCTGACACTCATCGAAGAAACACACACGGCGGTAGATCGCCGCGGGGCGGGCTCTGCCCGTCCCGCTTGCTTAACGCCGAGGGTGAACGAAGTCGCCCTGCGCAACTAGGCCGCCCGCCGTCCGGCCACAGCACATCGTTGAAAGTCGAAAGACTTTCAACGAAGAACGTCCTCCCGCTCCGCCTCGAGGTCGACGACGACGTGCGTGATCGGAACGTCGAAGCGGGTCCGCGCGCCGGTCACGACTCCACGCTCCAGCCACTGCGAACGGCCCTCGGGATGCGTCGAGATGATGATCTCGTCGGCGCCGAACGAGCGTAAGGCATCCTCGATCGCCTGCAGCGGCTCGCCGTCGCCGACCTCGCCGCGCGCGTCGATGCCCTCATCCGACAGGCGCGCGAGGCTGTGCGACAGTCGCTCGTGCGCCGCGGCGCGCGCCTGATCCTCGTCCGAGACCCAGTGGCGGAGCGGCGAGTTCAGGGCCGGAGAGACGACGAGCACATGGGTGCGATAGCCCTCCGAGCGCCGCTCGATCTCCTCGCGGAGCATTCGCCCGCCCACCGTCTCATTGGCGATGACGAGGATGCGACGCTCGCCGGGCGCGCTTCTCCGGATCGGCCCTGTCATCTGCGGCGGCTCGCGGCGCGCGCGGATGATCCAGCCCACCGCCAAGGCGGTGAGGAGCGCGAAGACGGCGAGCCCCAGCCACTTGTTGATCGCAGCGGCGATCACGATCAGGCCGAAGTAGCCGAGCGCGACCAGCACGAGCCGGAATGCATCGGCTTCGCTCTTGAAGGGATTCCTCATCGGGCGGCCTCCGCTAGAGCAGGTAGACGGTGGTGTACACCACGATCCACATTACGTCCACGAAGTGCCAGTAGATCCCTGGCACTTCGACGCCGGCGTGATGGGCCACCGAGAAGTGTCCCCGGAAGGCTCGAATCGTCGCGAAGGTCAGCAACGTCAAGCCGACGAAGACATGCGCCCCGTGCAGGCCCGTCAGCCCGTAGAAGATCGTGCCGAAGGCCCCGTCGTGCGGCGCGAAGCCCACGCGGGAGTACTCGCGGATCTGTGTGAGCAGGAAGGTCACGCCGAGCGCGAGCGTGAGCACGAGCCCGGCCTGCAGCCCGGCCCGGTTGCCACGCTTGATCGACTGCAACGCCCAGTGAATCGTGAAGCTCGAGGTGACGAGTATCGCCGTGTTCACCCCCGCTACGAACTTCGGGAGCTCGAACGGCGGCAGCGGCCACTCGGCATTCCCGTTGACTCGGACGAAGAAGTACGCCGTGAAAAACGAGCCGAAGAGCATGATCTCCGACGCGATGAAGAGCAGCATCCCGAGGACCGCCGGCTCGACCCGGGAGCTCCGGTGAGCCTCGGGTGGATGCAGTGCGTGGGCGTCGTGGGCTTCGGCGTGCGCGCTCATGGCTCGACCGGCTCCGCGGGTGTCGCGCCGACCTCCTCCGCCGAGATCATCACGTGCTCGACAGGCAGCTCGGAGTCTGCGCGGAGACGCTCGATGAGGTCGCGGCGCAGCCAGCGTGACTCGGTCGGCTCGAACGTCGAGACGATGATCTCGTCGATCCGCTCGTCCTGGATCGCGTTCATCGCCGCCGTGTAGGGATCGGGGTGAGCGACCTGGCCGTGCGCGTCGATCCCCGAGGCACGAAGCTCCGACAGCGCGCGGCTGAGCCGCCGCTCGGCCTCCGGGTGAACGGCTTGGGCGGGATCGCCCTGCGGCGAGATGATCAGGAAGCTCGCCGGCCCGCGTGAGGCGCGCTCCCGAATGCGGTCGAGCAGCGCCTCGCCGATGACCGTCTCGTTTGCGACCACGAGGACGTTCGCGTGTCCGTCTTCGGCGCCGACGTCGACGACCACGTGCTCGACCGGGATGTCGCCGGCCGCCTTCTGAACCCGGTCGACGATGTTCTTGCGTATCCAGCCGGACTTCTCGACGGGGTGCGTGGACAGGATCAGGTCCGTCGGCTTGGGGTCAAGGGTGGCGAAGGCATCTCGGACGGCGTCGTCGGGCTCGGACTCGACCACGAGCCCGTGCGCCGGGATACCGGCCTCGCGAAGCGCCGCCAGCGTCTGGTCGAGGCGACGGCCGGCGGCCGCGCGACGCGTGTCCTCGTAGACGACGTAGCCCGAACGCGGCCTGCTGACTGGGGCGAGCACGGTCACGAGCCCGACTTGACCCTCAGCCGCCTTCTGCTTCACGGCGTCGATGAGCCCCCGCCCGGCGACGGTCTCGTTCGCCACGACGAGAATGTGACGAGTCACGCTCGGACCTCTTCCCGCGCCGCTTCCCGGTCGCCGTTGAAGACAGCATGCCGAGCCCCGGGCACCCCGTACTCGTACGGGCTGCCGACCACCTGGGGAATCTCGTCGAAGTTGAAGAGCGGCGGGGGCGAGGAGACCTGCCACTCGAGCGTCATGCCCCGCCACGGGTTCGCAGGAGCCCGCGCTCCGCGAGCCCAGCTGACGATCATGTTGTAGACGAAGATCAGGAACGAGACGCCGAGCACGAACGACGAGATCGAGATGAAGAGATTCCAGTTGCCGAACTGCGGGTCGTACGTATAGACGCGCCTCGGCATTCCCTGGACACCGATGATGTGCATCGGGAAGAACGTGGCGTTGAAGGCGAGGAACGTCAGCCAGAAGTGCAGCTTGCCGAGGCGCTCGTTGAACATCCGCCCGGTCATCTTCGGGAACCAGTAGTAGATCCCGGCGAAGATCAGGAACAGCGACCCACCCAGCAGCACGTAATGGATGTGGGCGACGATGAAGTAGGTGTCCGAGACGTGGATGTCGATCGGGACCGCGCCGAGCATGATGCCGGAGAGCCCTCCGATGACGAACTGGGACACGAACCCGAGCGCCCATAACATCGGCGTCGAGAAGTTGATCCGCCCCTCCCAGGTTGTCGCCAGCCATGAGAACACCTTGATCCCGGTCGGGACGGCGATCAGCAGCGTCGTGATCATCATCGGGATCCGCAGCCACGTCGCCATGCCGGCGACGAACATGTGGTGCGCCCACACCGAGAAGCCGAGGATGAGGATGGCGACGAGTGAAAGCGCCATCAGCCGGTAGCCGAAGATCGGCTTCCGCGACATCGTCGAGATCACCTCCGAGGCGATCCCGAACCCCGGCAGGATCATGATGTAGACGGCCGGGTGTGAGTAGAACCAGAAGATGTGCTGGTACCCGAGCGGGTAGCCGCCCTCACCGACTTCGAAGAAGTTCGTGTGCAGCACGCGGTCGAACATGACGAAGAACTGCGAGCCCGCGATGAACGGCGTCGCAATGACGACGAGCAACGACGTCGTGAAGTTCGCCCAGACGAGCAGCGGCATGCGCCAGAACGTCATCCCGGGCGCACGCATCGTGATGATCGTGACCAGGAAGTTGAGCGCGGTCATGATCGACGACGCGCCGGCCCATTGGACGGCCATCGAGAAGAAGACGTTGCCGTACGGCTCGTCGACCGACAGCGGCACGTAATTCGTCCAGCCGGCCCCGAATCCGGGGAAGAAGAAGCTCGAGAGCATCATGATCCCGGCGATCGGCAGCAGCCAGTAGGAGAGGGCGTTCAGCTTCGGGAAGGCCATGTCGGGCGCGCCGATCATCAGCGGCAGCACGAAGTTCGCGAGCCCGGCGAAGGCCGGGATCACGAACAGGAAGATCATCAGCGACGCGTGGACGGAAAAGAGCTGGTTGTAGGTCTGCGGGTCGACGAAGTTCGCCTCCGGCCGGGCGAGCTCGGCGCGCACGAGCATCGCGAGCAGGCCGCCGGCGAGGAAGAAGAAGATCGTCGTCGTGACGTACTGAATCCCGATCACCTTGTGATCGGTGTTGATTCGGAAGTAGTCCGTCCAGCTGCGGGCGCCGTGCCCTGAGTGGTCCTCGGGCTTCGTCGGCTGCCCCAACGCCCAAGCGACCCAGTAGTCGAAAGCGCCGAGGCCGGCTAGGAAGCCGACCGGGGCTGCGACGAGCGCCGCGACGGTGATGATCGCCTCCCAGAAGAAGATCGGGTCCCAACCGGCGAGCCAGCGGATGCCGACGACGAGACCGAGCCCGAGCCCGAAGAAGAGCGCCGTCATCCACGCCGCGCGGATCCAGCCCGGGCCGAGCAAGTAGCGGCGCCAGCCGCTTGGCGGCGGGCTCGCGACCAAAGCCTCGTGCTCAGCGTGGTCGTCGACGGTCGTCGTCATCTACGCACCCCCCTCCTCAGCCACGCGTTGAAATCGCTCTGCGACATGACGATGGCCCGGCTGCGCATGAGCGCATGACCGAGACCGCAGAGCTCGGTGCAGATGAACGGGAAGTTCCCGGTGCGGGTCGGAGTGACGGTGATCTCGGTCTGGAGACCGGGTACAGCATCCTGCTTCTGCCGGAACTCGGGCACCCAGAAGGAGTGGATCACGTCTCGCGCGGTGAGATGCAGCCGCACATGACGATCGAGCGGCAGGACCAGGATCGGTGAGCTCTTGCAGCGCTTGTCGACATCGCCGCCTGATTGCGGGTTGAAGCAGATGAAGCCGTCGGTGTCCTGCGCGGCCCCGGGCGGCGGGTAAGCGACGGTCCACGCGAATTGCTGGCCCAGGATCTCGACGCGCATCGAGCCCGGCGGGTCCCGGTCGTTCTTCGCCAACGCCACGGAGCTGACGACGATCATCGAGAGCACGAGCAGCAGCGGGATCGCCGTCCACGCGATCTCGATTCCCGTATTGCCGTGGACCGGCGGGCCGTCGGAGTCGTCATCGGGCTTGGCCCGGAACTTGACCAGCGAGTACACGCTGAGCGAGGCGACGACCGAGAAGATGGCAATACAAATCGCCACCACGAACCAGAAGACGAAGTCGATCCGGGCGCCTTCCTCGGAGGCGTTGTCGGGAAGCCACGGAACGAAGATCGCGACCGCGGTCGCGATCGCGGCGAGCAGGAGAGCGACCAAGAGAACGCGAATGAGCGATCCCGCGCGCACCGCCGCGAGCCTACAGGCTGAGACCCGGAGTTAGCAGGACAATCGGAATGGGTACACCGCCCTCTGCCGCGGGATTCGCGGCCAAACGAAGGAGGACTGAATGGGACTCGGTGTAGGTCTGTTATTGATTGCTGTCGGCGCGATTCTCGTCTGGGGCGTCACCGGTAATGTCGGTGGCGTGAACGAGGATGCGATCGGCTGGATCCTGATGATCGTCGGCGCCGTCGGCGTGCTGCTCTCGCTGATCTTCTGGTCGAGCTGGGGTGGTCCCGGCTACGTCGGCCGCCGCCGCGAGAGGTACGTCGAAGAGCGCGAACCGCCGCCTGCCTGAGGCTAGAGGAGGCGGCTGAGCGGGTCGACGGCGGCGCCACCGACGCGGACCTCGAAGTGCAGGTGCGGCCCCGAGGCCTCGCCGCTGGCGCCCGCTCGGCCGACAAGCTGCCCCGTCGCAACGCGCTGCCCGACCCGCACGGCGACACGCGAGAGATGGGCGTACATCGTCTGTACGCCGCTCGCGTGCGCCACCGTAACGAGCCTCCCCCAGCCGCCGGCCGCCCAGCCGGCGTACGTCACGACGCCTGACGCTGCGGCGCCGACGGGAGCGCCGCGCCCCGCCGGATAGTCGATGCCGCTATGGAAGCGGTTTCCACGGGGCCCGAACAGGTCGCCGTATGGGCCGGGCATGGGCGACGAGAGCGGAATCGGACACGTCGGGAGCGGCCCTCTCAAAGCGCGGATGACAGCCGGGCCGGCAAGGCCGTCCGCACGGAGGCCGCTCCAGCCTTGAAACAGGCGCAGCGCTTGCTCCGTCGACGCGCCGAACACGCCGTCGAGAAAGCCCGACGGGAAACCGTGCCAGGCGAGCGCAAACTGGAGCGCCGCGACGTCCCAGCCCCGCGACCCTGCGGCGAGCACCCGGCCGCCGAAGGGTGCGCGCTTCCCGAATCGCCCCAGCGCCTTGCGCGTCTTCGGGCCGGGCACGCCGTCGACGGCAATGCCCTTCTTGCGCTGCAGCCGCTGCACAGCCTGAACCGTCCCGGCATTGAGCACGCCGTCCACAGTCCCCGCATAGAAGCCGTGGGTGCGGAGCCCCACCTGAAGCGCAGCGATCTCCGGATCCCCGGCCGCGGCCGCACTCGGCGCGAGGAGGATTGACGCGAAAACTGTCGCAAGCGCAGTTCTCATGGGACTCAACCGGAACGGTTGGTCCCTTTATCGGCGGCGAACCTAGACTCTTGAGGGGTTTTTTACAGTCGCTTAACGCGCGGTCTCGTAGCGCCTGGCGATTTCCTGCCAGTTGGCCACGTTCCACCAGGCTTGCAGGTACTCGGGCCGACGATTCTGGTACTTGAGGTAATAGGCGTGCTCCCAGACATCGATACCGAGAATCGGCGTCTTCCCGTCGGTCAGCGGCGAGTCCTGGTTCGGCGTCGAGCTCACGGCAAGCGAGTCGCCGTCGACGACGAGCCACGTCCAGCCGCTCCCGAACCGCTTGACGCCTGCGTCGTTCACCTGCTCGGCGAGCTGCTGCACACCGCCGAAGCTCGAGTTGATCGCCTCCGCAAGCTCGCCCTCGGGCTCACCGCCGCCCGCCGGGCTCATGATCTCCCAGAAGAACGAGTGGTTGGCATGACCGCCGGCGTTGTTTCGGACCGCCATTCGGATTCCCTCCGGCAGCGCGTCGAGGCTCTGCAGGATCTCCTCGACCGGTCGGTCGGCCCACTCGGTCCCCTCCAGCGCCTTGTTCGCATTGTCGACGTAGGCCTGGTGATGCTTGTCGTGGTGGAGCCGCATCGTCTCCTCGTCGATGTGCGGCTCGAGCGCGTCGTAGTCGTACGGAAGCGGTGGTACTTCGAACGGCATGGGTTCCTCCTCTCGACTCCGGAGACCCTAATCGGTCAGCGTGAGAGGGCGACCTGCCAATCGATGCTGATCTTGGCGACATGCGGCTTTGCGCAGCTCGAGCTGTGCCGGCTCGGATATTCATCCGCGAAGCAGACCGACGTGCTGCCGTGCGCCGTCAGCCGGCGAGTGCGCGAGGAGAGCGGCGAGCCGCCCCTGAGCGACCGCCAGTCGCCGACCGTGAAGAGCGGATAGACCCAGTCGTTTCGGAGGTCGAAAGTCTGGATCGGGCACTCCGGGACTACGCGTGGCAGGAGCGCGGTCTGGACCGGGACGCGCGTCGCGACTTTCTGCGCTCTCGCCTTCGGTGGACGCGTATCTACGAACATCCCGGCGCCCTTCACGAGCGGCTTCGTGCCGCCGCAGTCCTGGAGATAGGGCCGAGCGTCAGAACCGCACGTTCCGGCCGGAGGTCGCTGGATGACGTGATAGCTGCGTTGCTCGCTTCCCACGATCGGGACGACCCCTTTGTAGCGCCCGCCGATCAGCGCATGGGCTCGCAGAACCGGACCGAACAGGACGTCGTCGACCGCGAAGAGCCGAGCAGGCAGCGAGCGGGCGGTGCCGAATCGGATCGTCTGGTCGCCGGAGTGGCGAATCGCACACGTTCCCTGGCCGTCGAACTCGCTCGTCATCGTCCAGTTCAGCGTCTGCACGCCGGTGACCGAGAGCCGCCACTGAGGGCGTTTCACGGCCGGTCCGGCAGACGCCGATGCGGCGGTGAGCGCGGAGACGACGAGGCGCCCAAATGCCAGCAACCGCCGCGCGCCGTGGCCGAGTCTACGCCGGTCGTTCGCGTTCAGGAAGTCCAGAAAACCGTGGCTATACTCGCCGGTCGGCGGGCCGTTAGCTCAGCTGGTAGAGCAGGGGACTCTTAATCCCAAGGTCGCAGGTTCGATCCCTGCACGGCCCATATCGAGCCCGCTGGCCATGCGGAACCCGCATGGTTGCGCAGGCGAGGCGTGCGAA